>JALSPX010000056.1 GCA_026985755.1 Sulfurovum sp.
TATATCCGTAGGTAAGGGAGTCTCCGAAGGCTAAAATATGGTCTTTTGGCTTTAAGGGTTTGATAGTTCTTTCCTTTGAATAATCAGAAAATAGTATGATCATGATAGCGATAGCAAATAATATATATTTCATTGATTTCCTTATGTTGAAACTATTATAGTATAATTCATGTAATGATACATAGAGGAAACATGGATGCAAGCACAATATACTAATGAAAAATCCATGATCCAAAAACTGGATCTTGATGGGTATATCAAACAGTTCCAAACTTTTTTAGCTAGAGAGAAAGCTGTGGCAATGCAGGGCGATATCAATCAGCACTATCGCTATATTAAAGCACTCTCCAAAGTACAATTCCCTATGCCTCCCAAAGTCCCTAATTTAGATAAAGAGCTTGCACGTATTAGAAAACAAGCAGTGCTGAGTCTTGATGAGATATATGCTTTTGTCTCTATGTTTTCATATTTTAATACCTTGAGTACTGTGGGGTTTACCGAACCACTTATCTCATGGATACAAGGCATAGAGATACCTGAAGAGATAGATGAAGTGATAGGATATTTCACACAAGAAGGAGATATTAATCCTGAACGTGACCCTCAATTATATAAGCTAGAACGTGCTATCAAGCAAAATAAAATAGAGATTAAAGAGACACTCTATAAGCTAGCACATTCAAGCAGGCTTAGAGATTACCTTGTGGATACCCAAGTACACTTTAATGGTGGAGAAGAGACCCTTCTTGTGCGTGGTGGGTTTAATCATGCCATTAAAGCAACCGTTGTTTCACGTAGTTCTGGAGGATTTTTTTATATTTTGCCTCAAAGTATCTCTCATTTAAAAGAGAAAGAGTCAGCACTGCTCTCTTCAAAAGAAGAGATCATTTACCGATATTGTAAAGAGATATCAGCACACTTTTTTAGATGGGAACGATTTTTAGCTTTTATCAATAAAGAGTATGACCGTTTTGACCACTATCAGGCACGTGTACAGTTTGCTAGAGCCAAAGAGTATGAATTTGTGTTGCCTTCTAAGAGCAAACGTATTAAACTAGAAGATTTTGCACACCCTGCTATAGAAAAACCTGTGCCTATCTCGATGGATTTTAACAAACAAATTATGCTGGTAACGGGAGTGAATGCAGGGGGTAAAACGATGTTGCTTAAATCGATGCTCTCTGCGGTATATATGTCCAAATATCTCTTGCCTTTTCAGTGTGATGTCTCCAAAACTGAAGTTGGACACTATAAAAGTATAGAAGCAGTGATAGATGATCCACAATCAGTGAAAAATGATATCTCTACTTTTGCGGGACGTATGCAAGAGTTTGCAAAACTTTTTAGCAAAGAGGATGCCATTGTCGGTGTAGATGAGATAGAACTAGGAACAGACTCCGATGAAGCAGCAAGCCTTTTTAGAGTGATGCTCGATGCGCTTCGTAAAAAAGGGATTCATTTTATTGTTACCACACATCACAAACGTTTAGCATCGCTTATGGCTAGTGATGATGAGGTGGAACTTGTAGCTGCACTCTATGATGAAGAGCGAAGACGCCCAACCTATACATTTTTGCAAGGAAGCATAGGAAAATCTTATGCTTTTGAGACGGCACAGCGTTATGGGGTACCCATGGCTATTGTCAACCAAGCCAAAAAGGTCTATGGTGAAGATAAAGATAACCTCAATGAACTGATAGAAAAATCGACTACCCTAGAGCGTGAAATGCGTACTAAAATCGCTAAGATAGATGAAGAATTATCTGTAGTAGAGAAGAAAAAGTTAAAGTTAGAAGCAGAGGAAATAAGACTACAAGAGAGTCATAGGAAAGCCATAGCTACCTTAGAAAATCGTTACAATGCAGCAACTAAGAAGGCACGTGAAGCGCTGAAAGTTAAAGAGTCAACCGAGGGTAGACGTCTATTAAATGTTGCACATCAGCGTAAGGACTTTAAGCAAAAAGAGTTGGCAAAAGTAGATGTGGAACCATTAAGAGTGGGTGACAAAGTGAAGTATCGTTCTCATAAAGGAGAGTTGCTTTCACTTCGAGGAAAAGATGCGACTATTATCGTCGATGGACTTAAAATGCGTGTACCTCTTTCTCAACTCAAGCGCCGTGGAGATACACCTAAGATTAAGCAAAAACCAAAGCCACGTAAACCTCAAGCCCATGTAAGTGTAGAAAAGTCAAGTGCTTCTGTCTCTCTCAAACTGTTAGGCATGTATGCAGATGAAGCGATTGATACTGTAGATAAATTTCTTTCAGATGCACTGGTGAATAACTTGAACGAAGTACAAATTATTCATGGTACAGGTGGTGGTGTACTTGCAAAATTAGTGAGTGAATATTTGAAAAAACATCCTAAAATTCACACTTTTTATAGAATGCAAGGAAATTTAGGTATTACGGTAGTAGAGTTGTAGCTAAATTTTAATGCCAAAGAGGTATAATATAGCTAATTTTATTGAGGAGTGTGATGTGAATATCGCAGATGTAAAAAAAGAATTAAGTAGTGATGAAAAAGTATTAGAGAATATTTTTAAGATTGAAACGCTGTATAAAAAATATAAATTTATTGTTTGGATAATTGTTATTGGTATTATTCTATTTTTTATTGGACGCAATATTTTGCAATCCATGAATGAAAAAAAACTTTCTGAAGCAAACAGTGCTTTTTTGACTTTGCAAACAAAAGCAGATGATGCACAATCTCTTGCAATATTAAAAGAGAAGAATCCTACACTTTTTGAACTTTATACGTTTAGACAAGCGGGTAAAAACAAGGATATTGAGGCATTAAAAACACTTACTAGTAGCAGTAATGCTATCGTTGCAGATGCTAGTAAATATACTATTGCAGCATTGGAAAAAAAACCTAGTGATTCAAAGGTTTATAAAGAGATGTCTTTGTTTTCTGATGCCTACTTAGCCATCAAAGCAGGAGATATTAAAAATGCAAAGGCAAAGTTAAGTCTTATCTCTTCTGACTCATCTCTCTCTATGTTGGCATCTTTATTAAAACACTCAACAATTAAGGCAAAATAATGAGATTTTTACCTTTTTTCATCTCTTTAGCAACGCTTGTACTTTTTTCAGGCTGCAGTAGTAAACAATATTTTGAACCAAAGAATGCATACAGTGTACGTAGTAGCACTTACAGTGGTACTATTGTTGATATCAGTCGTCAAGGTGCGACACTCAATAATGAAAAATATATTGGAGAGCATGGTGTAAGTAAAATTGAAATTGGAAAAGGATATCGATTCTTAAATGAAAATGCAAAGTATATATTAGCCTCTAATAATGAAGGAATACTTAATATTATTGATAAACATACGCATAAATCTGTAAGAGCCGTTTCTTTGCATATACCAGTTGTTTCTGCAACCATACACAATGGATTGGTCGCATATATCTTAAATAATAATACATTTGGGCTCTATAAAGTTTCAGATAACAGTAAAATCATTGAGAATAGATCAGAGAGGACATATGCGATTGATACACGAGCAGCAAGTCCAATGTTTATTGATAATTTAGCGATTATGCCAATGCTTGATGGTAAATTGGTTATTGTAGACACCTCTGATATAGAGAATGCGAAGGTAGTCTATATTAGTAGTGAAAAAGCTTTTAACAATGTTATCTATTTGTCTCGTATGGGCAATACAATGGTCGCAGCAACACCTAAAAAGTTGATTACATTAGGAGATTTTGGTAAGTTAGAATATGCTTCCAATATATCTGAAGTGGCGATAAATAATCAACATATCTATCTCTTTACAAAAGAGGGAGAGGTGATTAAATTTAATCACAAGTTAAAAGAACTTTCAAAAAAGAAATTTAAGTTTGCACATTTTTCTGCTGCAACTGTTTTAGGTGACAAAGTATATGGATTGGATCATCAAGGTTCACTTATTGTACTCTCGTCAGATTTAAATAAATTTAAAGTTTATGATGTAGGTAGTGTAGATAATGCAGCATTTATTTCTGGTACAAAATTGTATAAAGATGGAAAAGTGATTGAACTCTCAAAATTAGGTTATGAATAAAAGTAATTTACTTATTGCTTTTGAAGAGTATCTCAGTGTCACTAAGGCATTGGATGCTCATACTATCTCCTCGTATCTCTCTGATTTAACACAGTTAGAATTACATTCTCAAAAAATTCTTACCAAGCTTGATACCACAGATGTCTTAACCTTTTTAGCCAGTTTTGAAAACAAACGCACACTCAATCGTAAACTCTCTTCTATCAATGCCTTTTTTGCTTTTTGTCATAAGCAAGATTTTGTGCATGAGAAGATTAAGATCCCTATGGCAAAAGTACCTAAAAATCTCCCAAAATATGTGAGCAACGAAGAGATATTAGATGGTATTAACATGATAGACAGAAGTACACTTATGGGGCTACGTGATTATGCGTTGATACTCTTTTTGTATGCGAGTGGCTGTCGTGTCAGTGAAGCACTCAGCGTACAGCGTACAGATATCGTAGAAGGGTGGCTCAAAATACGTTTTGCCAAAGGCGAGAAAGAGCGTGTCGTGCCACTAGCTCCTGTAGCCACACAAGCATTAGAACGGTATTTATCAGAGCAGAGAATGTCTAGCCCTTATCTTTGGCTCAACTATAGAGGTAATCCACTTTCTCGTATTTCTGCCTATAAGATAGTGAAGAAATACTTGGGAGTCTCTCCCCATGTGTTGAGACATTCGTTTGCCTCGTCTCTCATCATAGGTGGGGCAGATTTACGTGTGGTGCAGGAGCTGTTAGGGCATAGCTCTTTAGAGACCACGCAGATTTATACACATATACAGAAACAGAACTTGGCAGATACGATGAATAGTTATCATCCTTTACGCTGATTAGGGTATGATAAACGTATGAAACAAACCGTAGAATACCTCCAACAAAAAAACATTCTCTTCAAGTCTCTTAAACCCATCACTCCAAAAGAGTTAGGCTCACGTAAAAAGGTAGAAATCTTTGTGGGTGTGGATTTAAAAGGGTACTATGCAAATGTGATGGTACTGGAGAAAAAGAGCAGGGTGCTTCGTAAAGAGGTGGGGGAATTGATGGTGCTTCATGAGAAGTTGGAGAAGTATATAGATAGTAGTATTAAGAAAAAATATATTATCATCACTGCACCTTTGTGTTCTAAGGCGAAAGCGTTGTTGCAAGAGAATGGGTGGAAAGTATTTGTTCCAAAGGAACAAAATTAGGAATTAGGAATTAGGAATTAGGAATGATGACTGAAAAATTATTGGTAGATATTGGGAATACATATTGTCATATCTATGATGGAGAAAAAGTTGTGCATCTTTTGTATGATGAAGCGATAGAGAAATACTGTGATACCTCTCTTTACTATATTTCTGTGAAGCATGACTTAGAGCACAAAATAACACAAATTACTCAATGGCAAAATATCTCTGATACTCTCTGTATAGAAGGGGAGTATGAGACGATGGGTGTGGATAGAAAGGCATTGTGTTTGAGCCATAGTGATGGGGTTTTTGTGGATGCTGGTTCGGCTATTACTGTGGATGTGGTAGAGGGGGGAGTGTATGTGGGTGGATTTATATTGCCAGGATTGCGTGCGTATTTAGAGAGTTATAGTGGTATCTCGTCTGCATTAGATGTGGAGTTGGATGAAAATATAGTACTAGATAGACTTCCTACTACAACAAAAGAGCAGATAAGCTATGGTATAATCGCGTCTATAAAAGCACTCATAGAGATGCATAGTAAGGACAAAAAACTCTACTTTACAGGTGGAGATGGGGAGTTTCTCTCAAGATTTTTTGACAATGCACGCTATGATGAAACACTTGTCTTCCAGGGCATAGTAAATGCTTTGCATTCAAATTAAAAATGAGAAATTAAAAATGAAAAACAATAATTATTCACTCTTCACTCTTCACTCTTCACTCAACTCCAATAAGGAGTTGTTATGTTAACAGTCGCACTCCCAAAAGGAAGAATAGCAGAACAAACCCTAGAGATATTTGCAGAGATTTTTGGTGGTGAATTCAAGTTTGAAGGCCGTGAGCTCATACTAGACATGGGTGAGTTTAGATTTTTGAATGTACGTAACCAAGATGTACCTACCTATGTAGAGCATGGTGCAGCCGATATCGGGGTGGTAGGGCTAGATGTGATTACCGAAAAAGAGCTAGACATCATTCAGCTTCTTGATATGCAGTTGGGTAAGTGTAAAGTGGCTATTGGTATCAAAAATGAAGATGAGCTTGACTGGTCACGCCCTAACATCAAAGTAGCAACGAAGATGGTAAACATTACCAAAAATTACTTTGCCAAAAAAGCTGTAGGGGTGGAGGTGGTAAAACTGTATGGTTCTATAGAGCTAGCACCTTTGGTAGGCTTGGCAGATGCGATAGTAGACATCGTAGAGACAGGCAATACCATGAGAGAAAATGGACTAAAAGTTGCAGAAGATATCATGGACTCTTCTGCACATCTTATCGCCAATAAAAACAGTTTTTATGCGAAAAAAACAGAGATACTTTCACTCTATGAAAAAATCAAAGATGTTGTAGAGAGAAATGCCTAAGAGAAGTGACTCTCTTGACCTCTATGCCAAAGTAGAGGATCTCCTCGGCGTAAAAGAAGCAGCACCTCGCCTCTATGCCCATTACCTCCTTTTTTTAAACCCTATAGCATTTGATACACTTTTGGATGTCGGCTGTGGTTCTGGTGACTTTTTGCTGCAGATGCAAAAGGCACTAGAGATTCCACAAGTAAAAGGTATAGACCTAAGCCCTCTAATGGTGTCAAAAACACGAGAACAAGGATTGGATGCAGAGGTAATTGACCTTTGTGATTTAGAGGATACATATGATGTCATTACAGCTGTTTTTGACATGCTCAATTACCTTGACCCTGAACAACTCAAACGCTTTTTAGCCTGTGTGACAAATCATCTTAATGAGGGTGGATATTTTTTGTGTGATATCAATACTTTGTATGGATTCGAGAATGTGGCGGTAGGTTCATATATTGTAGATGATGAAGAACGATTTTTAACTGTGGATAGTGATTTCGAAGAGGGTGAATATATTTCAGAATTTACGCTCTTTGAAAAAGAAGGTACGTGTTATGCAAAATCGAAAGAGACGATTAGACAGTATTATCATAGTGTAAAGGATATTGTACAACAGAGTGGATTAGCATTACTGGTTAATAATGAGGTTGATTTATATAAATTAGAGGAAGGGGATAAAAGGTTTTTGGTTTTACAAAAAATGTAGGGTGATCTAAATGCATCTGATTAATGAGAAGGTGCAATACATTGCACCCTACATTATTTGATAATCTCAAATGGATTTTCTACAACATTCTTTCTATCTACGATGTACGGGATAAGTGCTGTTTGTCTAGCTCTTTTAATCGCTACAGTAACTAGCTCTTGGTGACGTTTACAGTTACCTGTAAGACGACGAGGCATGATTTTAAATCTTTCACTGAGTGAAAATTTAAGACTAGCTAAGTCTTTATAGTCGATAAACTCAACTTTTTGCTCACAATATTTACAAAATCTTTTTTTAAATTTTCTTCTTTCTGCCATGGTGTTCTCCTAAAACGGTATTTCATCTTCATTGATGTCAATTTCTGGGATGTTAGACGCTGGTTCTTGTTGTTGTGGTGCATCTTGTGGTGCTGGTTGACTAGGTGCCCCATAGTTACTTTCTGGTGCTGGTTGGGCATAAGTATCACCTGCTGGTGCGGTATTGTATCCACCTTGCTGGTCATCACTTTTGCTCCCTAGCATTGTCATGCTCTCTACAGTAACAGAGTGCTTAGAGCGTTTGCTACCATCTTGTGCTGTCCACTGGTCAAGTTTGAGTCTACCATCTACTAGTATTTTGCTACCCTTACGTAAATACTGATTGGCTATTTCAGCAGTACGACCAAAAAAGGTGATATCAACAAAAAGCACTTCTTCTTTTTGTTCACCTGTTTGAGATTTGAATTTACGTGTGGTTGCTATGGCAGTATTACCAATGGCGGCTCCACTTTGTGTATATCTGACTTCAATATCTCTAGTAAGGTTTCCTGCTAAAATTATTTTATTGTACATAAGGTCGCTCCTGTATTTGGCGTGAATTACGCTTCTGTTGTTGCTTCAGTTTCCGTAGGTGCTTCAGTGGCTACTGGTGCCTCTGTTTTCTCTACTGATTTGTTTGCAGCGTCAACAAGTTTGTTAAATTGTGCCATCTCTTTTGTATTAGTATATTTTACAGTCAAAAACTTAATCACATCTTCATTGATTTTAAGATTTCTCTCAAGTTCAGAGATAAGTGTACCTTCTGCTTTATAGAAAAGAACAGTATAGTAACCTCTATCATTTTTTTGTACTGGATAAGCAAGCTTTCTCATACCCATGTCATCAGTCGCAAGAAGTTCACCACCATTTTTAGCAACGACTTCTTTGATTTTAGCAATCTGTGCTGCAGTCTCTTCATCTGTGAGTGTAGGTTTGATTACAAACAGTGTTTCATAACAATTCATATTGTTTCCTTTTGGTTTAATAGCCCATTAAAAATGCGAATAGTATTTCAATCCGTCCAAAAATGAGCAAGAATTTTGGAACGGTAATTATACCTAAATGACCTTAGTATTGTATTAAGCTATAGATAGCCTTGAAGCTTAATAAGCATACTGTAGAGAAGCACTTCTTTTTGTGTGTTGGGTGCTCTCTTTATAGCGAGTTCACTTGTCAGTAAATGTTCGTAAATTTTGAGTAACGAAGCAGACTTGACACGCAAAGCCAACTGTGCTTTTTGTTCTTCTATCTGTTTGGGAAGTTTGTAGCCCAAAATAGCAGCAGAATCTACATGTCCGTTGAGTTTAATGTAGGCATGAAAAAGAAAGATTTGATTGACAAAGTATTGCGTAGAACGCAACAATGAGGCTTCATCTTCACCAATTTCTAGCAGTTTGGTAATGGTATCGGTAATAGGCTTTTTATTAAAGAGGTCTATGAGTAGTTGTTCTGTAGCCAGCGGTGCAGTAGAGTAAACAAGTCTGTCTATGTCTTTGCCTGTGACCTTTGTGCCAAGAATGGCTAGTTTGTCTAGTTCGTTGGCACAGAGTGCTAGGTTGTTGTTGAGTACCAACATAAGGTGTTGTAGGGCATAGTGGTCGATGTCTAGCCCAATGGCTTGTGCTTTTTGTTGCAGTACGGCGATGCCATCACGAATATTAGGCTCAAAAAATCGCACCCATACGCCACCTTTTTTGTCTGTAAAGGCTGCCTGCATAGAACGTGCATCTTTGGCCGCCCCTGCATACCCATAGAGGAAGTAATTGTCAGGATTTTTGTTTGCCAAAGCTACAAGTACATCTAACTCTTTTTTAGGTATCTTTTTCTCATGCTTCACCACCACAAGGTTCGTCCCACCAAAGAGTGAGGTCTGAGACAAAAAGTTCTTCGCCTGCTCAAAGTTCCACTCATCATGATAAAGTGAAAGCATCGACTCTTTGGCATCTAGTGTTTTGATGTAGTGGTTGATGTAGTGGTCTACTAGATAGTCATTTTCACCGTAAAGGAGGACTGCTTTTGGTAAGGCTTGGCGTAAACGTTGGTCAAATTCTCTTTGGTACATTAGGAAGCCGCCTTTTGTGAAAGTCCTAGACTCTTCATATCTTCCATAATTTTCTGTGCAAGATAATAACCTAGATAAGAAGGTACGGCATTGCCTACCATTTTGTAGCCAGCCATAACATTTTTATAATAAAATTTATGTGTATCTGGGAATGTTTGGATTCTTGCACACTCTCTTACAGATAAACGTCTATATAAATGCTCTTTTGTAGGTACAAAGATGCGTTTATTTTGTTCAACAAATTCCATTTTTGGTGCTTGCGGGTGTATAGGTGCGTGTCTCCCCCCAGCTTGTATCGTAAATGAGGGTTCATCCCATGAACGCACACGGTTACGTGACATAAACATACTAGAAAATGTACCTATGGCATATTCATGGTTGGCTAAAGTACAGGCATCACCATTGCTATAGTTTTTTTCTTTTGCAGGAAGTGCACTGTCTTTAATATCCCAAATGACATCTTTTAAGTATCGTTTTTTATCAAAACCTGTAGGAAATTCAAATTTGATATTGAGGTCATTTCTATAACCTATAAAAAAGACTCTTTTTCTGTCTTGGGGTACTTTAAAGTCATGGGCATTGAGCATTTTAAACGAGAGTGTATAGCCACTTTCTTGAAAAAGTTTTTTGATATTTTCCAATGCTTCACTATGACGGCTTGCCAGCATACCAGAAACATTTTCAGCTAAAAAGAAAAGCGGTTGTTTATCTTTAAGCAAGCGTATAAATTCAAAAAAGAGCTGTCCTCTATGGTCATCTATACCTCGTAAACTACCTGCTTCACTCCAACTTTGACATGGTGGTCCACCGATGATACCTAGTGTTTCGGGTATTTCATGGGAAGGAATTTTAGTAATGCTTCGTCTATCCAGTTTAGTATGAGGAAAGTTCTTTTCATAGGTTTCCCAAATATCTTTGTCATACTCATTTGCCCAAATGGTATTGAACCCAGCTTTTTCAAAACCTAAGTCTAAGCCACCTGCACCTGAGAAGAGAGAGATTATATTCATTGTTAAACCTTAAATACCAATAACTTAGCATCTATAAGCTGTACAGGGTTATTTGGATTTTTTATTTTAACATCTTTTATGCTTAAGTTGTCATTGTTTAATGTTTCAATATAGTCTTTATCTGCTTGAGGTAAAGAGTTATATTTTTCTGTCACCAAGAGTGCCATGAGCTGAAAAGTACAATTGTCATCGTATTCATATAAATAAGAAAAAGTTTTATTTGGATTATCAATATGCCACATACCTCGTATGCGTAAATCTGTAATACCTAGAGGGTCTACTTTTTTTACTTTTCCTAACTCTTTTGTTTGAGTAAATTCTACATCTTCAATACTGGTAATCCCAGAAGATATAGTTTCTTTTATCCGTTCATAGGTTTCTTTGTCTGCACAAAAACAGTCACCATAGACAAGCCATAAAGATTTAAGTGAAGATTGATGGGTATAGCCTATAGCATAGAGCATATCTTTTGTAGTCCATGCTTCACAGTTTTTGCATGCTTTTGTTATCATAGGGCTATTGGCATAGAGTTTGGCTTTTGGATACGAACTATTTAGCGCAATAGCAGAGTTTTTTGATTCTAATTTTTTGATTTCAATCGCATCAGAATTTTTAAGCATCAAATCAGGAGGATTGTTTTTATTGCCTTGATAAGAATAAATTTTAGAGAGTTTTTCTAGGCGTACTTCCTCATCACTTATATTATTTGTCGAAGCAAACATATCTTGAATGTAGTGTTCTAATCCTTCACCCATATTATTAGCTCGGTTATTTCCACTAGTCACGGTAGATATATTTTGCTGATACGTATTGACAATATTGATGAACGCTTTTAATATATTAGACATAGTACCTCTATTTCATTTGATGATGTAAGTTTAGCTAAAAGTATCAAAAAGAAGAAAAAATATTTCAAATTAACATATTTTTAAAGTTCCATCTCTTCTTTACTCAACTTCTCCACCAACTCAGTCATAATCACCGCCTGAGCAATATTCACTTCACTTATTTTTACACGTATCCTGCCATACAAAAGAACAGCTTTAGGGAGTGCTTGGCGTAAACGCTGGTCAAATTCTCTTTGGTACATTAGGAAGCAACCTTGCTATATTCATTGCTCCAACTGGTATTGAAGATATCTTTTTCAAAACATAGGTCTAAGATAGTTACAGTGGAGAAGAGATAAATTATTGTAAGCATATATTTTTATTTAACCATTTCTTTAACAATGTCCCAATTCTCTTTAAATTGTTCGACTAATTTTAAGTTAACTGTTTTACATTCTTTATTATTTAATTTGTCAGCCCATTCCATAGGAATTATATAGCATATACCAACTTGCCTATCAACCGCTACATAAATATCACAATCATCTGAGGTTATACGTTGACCTATATTGGTAATATGTTTATGATCAATTCCTTGACCACCTCTATCTCTGTCTTTGAATGATATGCTATTACCTGTACTAATACCTTTAATTTGGACTCTCAAGAGGGTATTGTTATAGTCAATGATTGCATCATATCTACTGCTTCTTACATCTACACTGCTACAATTAAAGCCAGCGAGGATTGCACGTGCTACAAAAATGAATTCTGCACTATCTCCTGCATTCGCAGTCATAACTCCACTATTTACAGAGTTTATATTTGAACTAAACCCATTGTTAAGTGCTATATATAAAGCCTTTTCTATTATTTTTTTTAAATCCGTTTTTATGAATTTAAATTCTTCTCTTAATTCATTAGTATCAAGTACATCTTTAATACTGTCTAAATTTAATTTAGATAAATCAGTAAGGTCAATTTTTTTAGAAATATTTTTGAAAAACATTGTTTTATAATATTTTTCTAGTTCAGGTTTAGTGATACTAAATTTAGTAGCTATATCTTTTAAAGCAGTTTTTTTATAGTTATACTTTTTAAGTTCATCTATATATTCACACACAGAAAGCCTTTTTTATTTCTCTAGCTATAGCTTCAATAACAGGGACAGTCACAGAGTTTCCAACTTGTTTATATAGTGCAGAGTTAGCTAACTTTTCAGGAAATTTAAATGTATCAGGGAAACCTTGAAACCTTGCACATTCACGTGGTGTAAGTTTGCGAATATCTTTTTTATCAATTATGAGTGGTACATTGTGTCCGCCAGTTCCCATGTTTGCAGTGAGGGTAGGACATAATTTACTTTTATTTTCTCTCACATAGACTCTACGCCATTGATAGACAGTATCCTTATTTTGCATCTCCTCTTTTAATTGTTTATAATATCTGCTTTTTGTGTAATAAAATTTTTCATCAGCAGTATCATCAAATAAGTCTGTAACTTTCTTGGTTAATTTTTTTTCTTTTGGAAAGGTGAATTTTGATGCAACATTTTTATCTTTAAAGGCCACTATATAAATACGTTCCCTATTTTGAGGTACTCCACCATATTCACAGGAGTTTAAAACTTTATGTTTAACAGTATATTTTCGTACGTCTTCCAATTCATATAAAATACGTTCAAAGGTTTTACCTTTATCATGCCCTACAAGATTTTTTACATTTTCTAAAAAAACTACTTGTGGCTCTAATTCATCAATAAAATCTAAAATTCTAAAAAAGACATTTCCTCTATCGTCTCTAAAGCCTTTTTGATATCCTGCAATAGAAAATGCTTGACAAGGAAAACCTCCCGTTAAAATGTCTATCTTTTCAACTTCATGTGGTTGTAAGTCATTTAAATCTTTCTCAAAGAGTGTATGTTTATGATTGTGTCTATATGTGATGCAAGCATTTTTATCTATTTCATTTGCCCAAGAAATATCAAATCCAGCTTTTTTAAAACCAAGTTCTATACCACCAATACCTGCAAATAATCCACCAACTTTCATATGAACCCCTTAATAATAATGTATTTTAGCATTATACTGATTAAAAAGATTTAGACGCAAAAATCTTTCAAATTGACATATTTTTAAAGTTCCATCTCTTCTTTACTCAATTTCTCCACCATCTCAGTCATAATCACCGCCTGAGCAATATTCACTTCACTTATCTTCACACGTATTTTATCAAATAGCATGACATTGTCTCCATGTAGATTGACGGTAATACCTTTGATATCTCCAAGAAGTACCGCTTTGGCGGACTCACCTGCTTCAACAACCTCTGCATCGAAAACTTCGCCTAAATGTTGTTCAGCCCAGCGTGCAAATTTACGGTCTCTGAAGTCCCATTCACATTTGGTGGCTTCGCGTTCTAGTTCGCTGACTCTGGCACAAAGAGGCTCTATATTTCGTAGAAGATAAGAGGCTTCCTCTTCATCATCACGCAGTTGTGTTTTGATGAGCCTGTGCAAGATGAGGTCTGAGTACCTTCGTATAGGTGAGGTAAAGTGAGAGTAGTGGCTAAAGCCTAGTCCAAAGTGTCCTACATTGTGGGCGTTGTATTGGGCTTGGCGTAGTGACTTAATGACCATGGCATCTACTTCTGAAGCCAGCCCCATTTTGTCTGCTTCTTTTTGGATGGCACGGATGAGGGAGGGACTGTCTTCATACTCTTCTACATATAAACCAATGGCTGCAAGTTCAGTGAGAAGTTGCTCTATGCGGCTAAGCTGTGGTGGTTCGTGGATACGGAATATGCCGTCGCCTTCACCTTCAAATCGTTTTGCTGAAGCTTGGTTGGCAAGGAGCATACACTCTTCTATGAGAGAGTGTGATGGCGTGCCTGTTTCTATCTCTGTGCTTTTGAGTAGATGGTCGGCATCTAGGGCTATTTTGGTCTCTTCACTCCTAAAGTCAAAACCATTTTGCAAACGTGCCTTACGTAGGCGTTTGGTGATGTTGTAGAGAGGGAGTAGGTAGGTGAGTATCTCTTTTATTTTGCCTGTAGCCTCAGACCCATTGTTGTCTATAATTTTGTCTATGTCATCATAGTTGAAACGGTGTTTAGAGTGAATGATGGCTTCAAAAAACGCTTCTTTTATAGGTTTGAGTGTGGTTCTGTCTAGCTCTATCTTGGCGACAAAGGCAAGTCTATCTACCTTAGGCTTAAGTGAACAGATGTTTTCACTCAGTTCACGTGGGAGCATAGGGAAAGACTTGTGCGGTAGGTAGGTGGTAAAGCCTCGTTTTTTTGCCTCTTTGTCTATGGCAGTAAAGTAGGGTACATAGTGGCTCACATCGGCTATGGCAACATAGAGCGTATGTGCTTCCATGTCAAAATAAATGGCATCATCAAAGTCTTTGGCTGTGACTGGGTCGATGGTACAAAAGTCAAGATGGGTGAGATCTACACGCTCTGGGTATGCTTCTTTAGTAACAACATCTTCTACCTCAAGTGCTTCGCTAACACACTCTGCTGGGAAAGCATCTTCTCTGTTGTAGAGGGCTAGTGAGATTTTTTCATCCACTTTTGCATCACCCAAGTGTCCAAAGACTTCCAAGACTTTGTCATCATCTATATCTACTTTGAGTACCGTACCGAGTTTGAAGGCTTTTAAATCCATGCCCTCCATGACAGCATGGGTAGGTTCTCCTGTACGGATGTTGAGGATGCTAAAGTTACCTTGCTCATCACGGTGCGTGTAGGCGATGGTAAAGAGATGGGCCTTGCCTATGACTGCTACGACTTTACCGCTGGCACGTCCACGTCTGGCGATAATACGTTTAGCCACCACGGTATCCCCATGTTTGGCATCGCCTAGATGGTCAGGCTCTATGAGCAAATCTTTTTGTTCTTTGAATGCGGCTTCAACATACCCTCTGCCTTCATTGCCGACATAAAGTCGTCCTGTACGGTAGAGCGAGTGGAGTCTCCATAGACCATCTACTTCTTCTATGGCTCCCATGCGTTGGAGTGCTTGAAAGCTATTTTGGTCTTCTTGTTCTATGTCGGAAGCTAGGCATCCGTTGGTGAGTTGTGTGGCAAATGCGTTCATGCTTTAAAGCCTTGGGCTTTACAAATAAGAAATGAGAAATGAGAAATGAGAAATGGATTATTCATAAAACGATTATAGCCTATAATCGTTTTAGTTCTTCTAATTTTTCTATGCGATCTTCTGTGGTGGGGTGTGTACGAAAGAGGTTACCCATAGAAAAATCTTTGCCTGTAAAGGGGTTGATGATGAACATATGAGCCGTTTGTGGGTCTGCGTCGTGCATCACTGTGCCACTGGCATAGCTCTCTAATTTAGCTAGGGCAGATTGTAGCCACTCTGGGTGTCCTGTCATCTTGGCGGCACCTTCGTCTGCCATGTATTCACGGTTACGACTCACAGTCATCTGTATGATGGTTGCAGCCATAGGCATGAGTATCATCAAAGCAATCATAATAATGGGATTGCTAGGTCTCTCTCTATCTCCAGCACCAAAAAACATACCAAAATTTGCAAGCATCGCAATAGCACCAGCAATCGTAGCAGTCACTGTACCTATGAGCATATCATAATGTTTGACATGGCTGAGCTCATGTGCGATGACTGCTTCTACCTCTTGGTCACTCATGAGGTTGAGCAGTCCTTCTGTTACGGCTACTGCAGCATGTTCATAGTCACGACCCGTAGCAAAAGCATTGGGCTGTTGTTCTGGTATGATGTAGAGTGCCGGCATAGGTAAATCAGCTTTTTGTGTAAGCTTCAAGACAATATTATAGAGCCCTGACGCAGAGTTATGGTCTACAGGTATGGCATGATAGTGTTTGAGGACTTGTTGATCACTATAATAATAGGCATAAAAGTTCATACCCGCAGCGATTAAAAAAGCGAGTATCATACCAGTCTGACCTCCTATCATACCACCAAACCATATGAAAAGTAAGGTAAGCCCTGTCATGAGAGCATAGGTTTTGAGTTGTTCCATGATTTTCCTTTGTCTGTCTTTATCAATTATAATAGAAGATTAGAGTAAATTGAAAGTTAATGTATGGATTGTTTAGAAGGTATAAGTAGGAGAAAGCTATAATGCCGAATAAACAAAAACATATCCTCATCATCAAAAGAGTTTCGATACATTTCAGGAGAGATACTTGCTATTCAACAGCTACGAATTTATATTTATCTTCCTGCCCCTAAGCTTCTTCATCTATTTTTTCTTGTTACAAAAAAGATTTATGCTAGGTG
>JALSPX010000057.1 GCA_026985755.1 Sulfurovum sp.
TATAAAGGATTAGAGATGAACAAAGCAGAGATAGTGAAAAGAGAGGTAGCGCATGTGGTCTACACAAGAGAATTGGGGAATTATGAGAGAAGTGTTGAGGTTGCATGGAAGAAGCTTAGTGAAGCCATGCATAGTTTGGAAAATGTTTTTGCTAAGAACCCTCCAAGTATTGAAATGAATTTGGGTAAGGGGAATGCAGAGGCACTAGGCATCTGTTATGACGACCCAAAAGAAACAGACGAGGAAAATGTACGTTATGATGCAGCTTTAGCATGGGAAGAGGCAGAAGTCAAAGAGCTTGGTAAATATGGCTTTGAAACCAAGAGTATCGCAGGTGGTAGATATGCCAAAACGACATACATGGGTGGAAAAGAAGCATCAGAAGATGCATGGTATGGGCTCTATGCATGGGTAGAGAAAAACGGTTACACTTTTAGAGATGAACCAGCTTTTGAAAAGTACATCAATGCATGGAACGAAACAGATACTAGTAAAATAGAGACTGAAGTTTATGTGCCGATAGTTTAAGGAAATCAGATGAAAAAATATATATTTATAGCGACTATAGTTATTGCTCCTTTTATGATGACAGGGTGTATAGGCACAGAGAAGGAAGCATATAGCAGGTATCTAGATTATCAAACTAAAACACATTTAATATTTCCATTAAAAGGAGAATCATATATTGGGTGGGGTGGTAGAACCTTAAAACAAAATGCCCATGCCTCACTCAAAGACCAGCGTTTTGCCTTAGATATAGTAGCGTTGAAAGAAGGTCATGCAGTACTGAGTGCAAAAGAGGTTGAAAAAGATACTTTTAAAACCTATAGTGGAGATGAAAATCTAAATGAGAGTTACTACATATTTAATCGTGAAGTACTAGCCACAGGAGCAGGTACAGTAGTTGCAACGAAAAATAATATCGCAGATAATATTCCTGGTACGGGAAAATACAAACCAAATAGAAAAGAGCCAGCAGGTAATTATGTAGTGCTTGACCATGGAAATGGAGAATTTTCTATGTTTGCTCATCTTAAATATCAATCAGTATATGTGAGAAAAGGTGACAGCGTTGAGCAAGGTGATGTTTTAGGTTTGTGTGGGAACAGTGGTAATTCGACTGAGCCACATCTTCATTATCATGTACAGAACACAAAAGAGTGGCAGAGGGGAGAAGGTTTACCTGCTCAATTCAATGACTATATAGCCAATGGTACTTTTGTTAAAAGAGGTGAACCTATTCGTGGACAGATAGTCCAACCGAAATAGAGGTTGAATCTATGGAAAATTTAAATCAACGATTTCAAACTCTGTCATATTGGTTTGAATGGATAGACAATTTCACACTTATCATCATGCTATTTGCATTTGCAGGTATAGTATATGACATTGCTATAAGAAAAAAGAAAAGTTACAAAGAAGTAGGAGCAAATATAGCAATAGGCATAGGTAATGGGCTTTTAGGTCTCACTGCGTATAGTTTGATATTTATTGTTACGCTGTATGCAGCTGAACAGTTTGTGTCATGGAAGATAGCAGTCAATACTTGGACATGGGTACTGGCTATACTCGTGGCAGATTTTTCATACTACTGGATGCATCGCATAGAACACAAAGTACGTTTTTTATGGGCTATACACTCTGTACACCATTCTTCAACCGAGTTTGATCTTACCACAGGGTTACGCCTAGCTTGGTTGGAGGGCTTGTTTGAATGGGTATTTTTTGTGCCTATGGTATTAGTGGGGTTTGATATGGTACAAACTACGGTAGCCATAGTCATAGTAGTGGCATACCAGACATGGATACACACAGAACACATAGAAAAGTTAGGTGTGTTTGACAAGATATTCAACACCCCATCAGTACATAGAGTACATCATGGTTCTAACCCAAAGTATATAGATAAAAACTTTGGAGGCATACTTATGTTGTGGGACAAGCTATTTGGCACCTATCAAGCAGAAGAAGAGAAAGTAGTGTATGGTCTTATAAACAATATAAACACATCTAATCCACTAACGATAAACTTTTATGAGTGGCGAGAGATGTTTCATGATATGACTAAAACAAAAGATTTTAAATCGAAGTGGAATTATTTGTTAAAGCCTCCTGGGTGGAGTGAGTAGTTTTATAGTGTTTTATTATATTGTATAAATATAGGGAAACTTGGTATAATCTAAAATTATATTTTTAATAGAAAGGTATAAATATATTTATGGTTAATATAGAACTTTATCGAACGTTTATCGCTATTTACCGTGCAGGGACTATCTCAAAGGCAGCGGTACTTTGTGACATCACCCAGCCAGCGGCTAGTCAGCAGTTGGCATCTTTGGAGAAGACGCTTCAAGTCAAACTCTTTGAACGCACCCCACGAGAGATGGTGGCTACCAATGATGGACATGAACTCTACACCAAAGTAGCAGACTCCTTTGACTGGCTAGACTTTGTTTCACAAGACTTTATACTCCAACGTCAAGAGAAAGAAGCACTACTTCGCATAGGCGTACCACGTGCTTTTTATACCAAAGTGTTAGCCTCTAAAGTCTTGACCTTGCCATTTAGAGTAGATGTGCATTTTGGTGAGCATACAGCATTGGAAACATTGCTACAAAATGGGAAGATAGATGTACTCATCAGTGATAAAAAGGTCTCTCACTCTAGTATGTACAATGAAAAGATACTGCATCAAGAGTTTGTTTTACTTGGTTCTACGAGTGTTCAAGCTCCAAAAGATGGCTTTGCCTCATGGCAATCTGTAAGGGCTTGGGTTCGCAAACAAAACTGGCTAAGTTACGATGCAGAGCTTACGTTCATCAGACGTTATTTTAAGTCACTCTATGATTTACAACCCAACATTGAGCCTAAGTGTATAGTGCCTGACAGTATGGCGATACTAGATATGTTGATAGTTGGAGAGGGTGTGGCTATTTTACCTAAATACCTTTGCCAAAAGGCATTAGATAAAAAGCAAGTCAATCTTCTACATGCTTTTGATGGAGATGATGATAGTTATTTGTATTTCTCTTGTGAGCAGAGTGTGAAGAGTAGTGTTTTAGTTAGGAAGTTTAGGGAGTTGTTATGCTCTTCATTTCCTCTTGTCCAATAAGATAATTTACAAGAGGTATAGCTATTCCTTTTACTTTTTAAAATGACTACTATGTACTTTAAACGGATGAAAGTCAGGGCTAGCCATAGAAAATGCTTCAGCCAATTTAGGGGCATTTCCTGCTTGAAGACGATTGACCATACCTTGCAGTGATGCTTCATCTTTCCATTGTGCATAGTTGATGACATAGTTGTTATCCATACTTTGCAGTAGTGTAGATGAGACAAACCCTGCTTGAGTGACTACTTCTTGTGAGACGGCATCTTTCATTAAACTTACAAGCTCCTCTTTGCTTGTACCTTCTTTGGGTGTTAAAATATTTATAATTGTAAGAAGTTTACCTTCTTTATCGATGGCTACTTTCGCATTGGGTGTAGCCGTAAATTGAGCCACCAATGTGACAGGGTGGTAATCTGCTTTGCCTTTGGTAAAGGCTTCAGCCATTTTGGGTGCTTTTCCTGCTTGGACTAATGCACCTGCGTTACCTAAACTCTCCATATTTTTCCACTGTGAATAGTTGATGACATAGTCATTGTCTAAACTACTATGTACACTAGAAGAGATGTACCCCTCTTGATGTGCCATAGTTTCTTCTATGCCGTTACTAAGTAAAGTAAGTACAGAGGCTTTATCTTGTGCTGATGGTTTCATAATATTGACTACGGTTAATAAATCTGCTTTTGTATCAAGATGAATGATAGGTTCGTTGCTATTGTTGCTTGCACATGCACTTAGTAGTGCTATGCTTAGTAGTGAGAGTATACTGTTGTATGTAAATTTCATTTTAAATCCTTTGTTGTTTGTCTGTTATCAAGAGAGTATTTCCCTCCACCTAGTACTAAAAGTGCTAAGAGCATACCTATTACCAAGATATGAAACTCAAAGCCTTCACCAGCCTTTTGTCCAAACCAATTCATGTAAAAACCATTTTTAAAATGAAAGGTGCTTGCAACGAACATTAATATGGTTAGTAAAAAAGCGTTGATACGCGTGTGATACCCTGCAATGATGCCAAGTGTAGAGACAAATTCAACCACGATGGCAATAAATGCAAGAAAATAAGGTATGCCCATATTGTGTGTCATGTGGTATATGGTTTTTTCAAACCCCATACCACCTAAAATACCAAAGACTTTACCCGAAGCATGGGCAAACATTATGATAGAAAAACTTATCCGTAGCATGATGGATGCTTTGTTATCATCCGTTTTTTGAAGCTGTTTCAAATAATGCATCTATTTCTCCTTTCTATGTGATGATGCTAGTATATATGTTATGAAAAGAAAAATGAAGAGATTAAATGCACAATAACTAGTACTATTTGAACACTTGTTTTAAAAACTCACTTGGAGAGATGCCTTCATGTTT
>JALSPX010000058.1 GCA_026985755.1 Sulfurovum sp.
GGGTATCATCATGGTCGTTTTGGGATTGTATGCGTTCATCGTGGGTCTTGAAATGGGGCTTTTCCCTATAGGAGAGACCATAGCCCTGCAACTCACTGGCATGGGTAACAATCTACTCATCTACCTCTTTGCTTTTCTCATAGGATTTTCTACCACTATGGCGGAGCCTGCCCTGCTTGCCATTGCCATCAAAGCAGAAGAGATAAGTGAAGGAAACATTAAACAAAATGTCCTTAGAATGGTAGTAGCACTTGGTGTGGCAGTGGGTATTGGATTGGGGGCATACAGGCTTGTCTCTGGTGACCCTATCCACTATTACATCATTGGAGGGTATATATTGGTCATCCTATTTACCTACTTTGCACCCGATTACATCGTGCCTATCGCCTATGACTCTGGTGGAGTCACAACTTCTACTGTGACTGTACCACTCGTAGCAGCACTGGGGCTTGGACTGGCAGAAAACATAGAGGGACGTAACCCTCTTATAGATGGTTTTGGGCTTATCGCTTTTGCCTCACTCTTTCCTATGCTCACTGTGATGGGGTATGGGATACATGCAGAGTATTTCAAAAATAAGAAACTCAAAGGAGAAACATTATGAAATTCACCGCACTCATCGCAGTCATCGCTGACAAAGATGAAGAAGCTGCCATAGAGGTAGCCAAAGGGCATGGCGCAGGGTCTGTGACCATACTGCATGGCAAAAGCATCGGACTTGAAGAGAAAAAAGTCTTTTTTGGTCTCACCCTAGAAGAAAATGTCTCTGCCCTGCTCTTTGTACTACCACGTAGGCTTTCTATGCAGGTAATGAAGTCATTGCGTGAAGAGTTTGATATAGACAATCCAGAAAATGCAGGATTTGCATTTACACTACCTCTAAGCCATGTTGCTGGCTTGGACAACAAAGAACTTCATAAATTTGAAGATGATATAAAAGATTTACTCTAAAAAGGATACCTATGCTAGTCAAAGATATTATGACCCCAAAAGAAAAACTAATCGTTGTCTCTCCTATTGCTACTGTGCGAGAGGTGTTGCATCTTATGCGTAAGCACTCTGTTCGTTCTATTGTTGTAGAAAAGACTCAAGTTGATGGTGCCTATGGTTTAGTAACCTTTAAAAACATACTCCAAAGCATCGTCGCAGAAGATGGAGATATAGACCTACTCAATGTCTATGATATCGCCGCCATTCCAGCGATATCAGTCTCAACCAATCTCAATATCAAGTATGCATCTCGAATGATGGTCACCTCTAGTATTAAACGTCTATTGGTAATTGACAACAATGAACTACATGGTATTTTGACCATGTCTGATATTATTGAGAGTTTAATGGATAGTGTGGAGTAATTATTTTTTAGAGATGTCCCTTTATTTTCGGAAAGGTAAGGATAAAAATGCTTCCTTCTCCTTTTTTTGATTCTAATCCTAATTTAATTTTATAGTGTTTACAGATTGACAATACAATATTAAGTCCAATTCCAAATCCTCCTCGTTCATCATTGGCTCTGTAATAACGCCTAAAGATATCTTCTTGCATCTTCTCATCTATACCTATACCTGTATCTTTCACAGAAAGTACATTATCTTTCAGAATCACGGTTATTGTGTCTCCCACATCTGAATATTTTATGGCATTAGAGAGTAGATTATCTATGAGTCTATGTACAGAACGTTTGGGCATATAAATTTTAGTGGCTTCCAAATCAAGTTCCATATGTAAGTGTTTAGAGTCTATCAACTCTTTAATAAACTCTACCCTCTCTTCAACAATACTTGCAAGACACAATTCTTGTGACGGCTCTATACCACCTTCAAGGCGATAAGTTAGAGAGCCATACATCATACTGAGACGTTTTGCAGAGGCTTCCAAACGTTTCATTTTTTTGGGTTCTACCCCTTTGATGGACTGAATGGTCATCAATATGGCAGAAATAGGCGTATTGAGCTCATGTGTTGTATCTGAGATAAATTTGTCTAAAGACTCTATCTGTTCTCGTACAGGCTGAAGGAACAAACGCCCTAAAAAATATCCTACCACACCCATAAGTATAAACGAAAGTACCAAATAGCCTATAATTTTAATGCGTAACGCATGTAAAGATTTCGCTAAATCACTCTCTTTTAAAACGATATAATGCACCCCTAATGGTTCACTATTATCTTCAGTTACAGTATAACATTTCATATTGTCTTCAAAAAAATCAGTATCAAATCTATGTACTTCTTCTATTTCTGTAAAGAGAGGAAACTCGTCTTTATCATAATATCCTACCTCAAAACGACAATGTTTTAATGTTTCTAAAAACTTTTTCACATCAAATCCAACATCTTTTACCTGCATAGCCTTCATAGTAATTTTAGACGAAAGCATACGTGCTTGATACATCATCTCAAATTTCATGGCATTTTTCATGGCAGCACGATTATTTTCAAAAAACAGATACCCTATAATAGCGAGCAAAATAAATACTGATACTAAATAAAGTGATAAAAATCTAAAAAGAGAGCTGCGCTCATAGGATGTTAAAACGATAACCTTCTCCTTTGATATTCTCAAAATACTCTTTGCTAAACATTTTACGCAAATTTTTAATATAGGTACGTATAGTGGCATGGGTTGGCACATGTTCATCATCCCATACATTTTCTATAATCTCATCGCTAGAGATAATTTTTCCCCTATTACGCATAAAATATTCGAGAACCTGTGCTTCTTTTTGTCTCATTTCTACAACTTTATCTTCCATGATAATTTGATGGGCTTTGGGAATAAACTTCATACCATCAAACTCTATCTCTTCTTGTAATCTATAGAGTCTTACAATGTGTTCTATGCGAGCATTAAGCTCTTCTAGCTCAAATGGTTTACGCAAATAATCATCGGCACCAAGATTAAAACCTTTCTTTAAATCATCAATACTCGCAAGTGAGGTAATGTATATTGCAGGTGTGGTATTGCCTATTTCACGTAGATAAGAGAGTATTTCAAAGCCATCAATATTGGGTACATTGACATCTAACAATAACATATCATAAGAGCTTGCACCTATCGCATCCAGTGCTTTTTCTCCATTAAAAAAACTTTCAACTTCATAGCCTTGTTCTATAAGAAACTCTTCTATAATCTCTTGTAAAATGATATCGTCTTCTAATAATAGTATTTTCATCACAACCCTTCATACACTTCAATAGGGTATTGTAGCATACTCATTGTGTAGGAAACTACACAGAACACATATACACTAGAGACTAAAACCTTTGTGCATTTTTAAATTCTGATATTTCATTCTCTACCATTTCATCTATCATACGGACATAAAGGTCATTAATAAGGTTTGGGGAGAGATCGAGTGAGATGGCTTGTTCTCTCACCTTTGAGATAACATCTGCTATTCTATCTTCAGCTTTTACTTCTTCTACCGAAGTTTTAAAATGTGCGATTTGCTTAATATACTCATTGCGTTTAGCTATAAGTTTAACAATCTCACTGTCTACTGCATCTATCTCTACTCTAGCTTCTTCTAGGGTATTACACTTTTTCATTTCCATCTTTTATCCTCACATTTCTCTTATCTTTATACTGACAATTATATCCTAAAAATATAATATATTTTATTTTATGTTGCTTGTGTAAAAAAGAGGTAGGAAGAGATGTATCCCCCAAAAGAGGGAATACAATTTTAAATCATATCCTTAGTCAAGGATATGATAAACCGCAGGTAACCATCCTAGGCTATCTGTTGTCTTAAATTTAACAGTCTGTTTTGTTTTTCCGCCATAACCATTGTTGGCTACGATAACAGCTGTATACTCTGTACCAGTTTGCAGACCTGTGAATGTATATCTTGTTACATCTTCACCTACTGTAGTGATAAATTTACCATTGAGGTAGATATCATATGCTATTTCATAGTAGCTATCTGCCCAGTGTACTTCAGTACTATTGTCTTTTACGTTGTGTGTATGAATTTTATGAATACCTTGTGCACATTGAGTACAAGGTATTACTGGTGTAGGTCTACATCCACATCCTTTTGATGTCGTACTTTCTACAAAGTCATTTCTTATATCTGTTTCACCAACACCTACTGTGACATTAATAGTATTGAGTAGACGGTTATTAGATTCATTATCTGCCCCACCTTCATTTTCACTTACGTCATAGTAACCATTTGGTTGTGCCTCTTGGATATAGTAATTTCCAGGTGGTGCTGTAAATCTGTAGTTACCATTAGCATCGGTTGTCGTTCTCGCTACTTCTGTACCATTTGAGCTATACAAGACAAGTGTTACATTTGCTATAGCTTTAAGCTTTCCATTATTATCTTGTGCACTTACATTCCCTGTGATAGTACCATTACCATTAAATGGCATAGTCACTGTAGCTGGATTAGACTCTATGCCTGCTGCATCTGTAGTTGTATACGCAAAGGTTATTACTACAGATCCATTATTTGGATCAACAGTTAATTTAGATGCATTAAAATTAGGTATCACCTGTCCTACGGTTACTGCTACTCCATTATAATAAAGTATCCCACTACTTGGCAGTGTTTTAATAGTAACAGTTGTGGGTGTACCATCTTCATAATCACTAACTTGTAGAGATGGCACAGGTACTTTCGTATTACCCCCAGGATTATTTTCTATTGGTTTTCTAACATTTACTGCCACTGGCTTTTTATTAATACCAAAATCAATTTTAGGGACACCAACTGTACCTACTGAAACAGCTATAGTACCATTAGAACTTCCGTCATTACCCGCACCTGCTGAGTTGATATTTTCTCCTGTATTATTCCAGTTTGTTGGAAGAGTAGACGTTCTTGCATTAGGTGTTGTGGCAAGTACTACAGTATAACTTGTATTTGCCGTTACACCATCTGCACCTGTAAAGCTATAGCTTCCATCTGCTGCTATAGGTGTAGTTGCTACTACTGTTACACCATCTGCTGCTAGCAATGTTGCATGAAGCTGTGTGCCGTCTGGTTTAGGTATAGGTGTGCCATTTACATTTGCATCACCATCCCCATCGTTGAACACATTTCCTGATATACCTAATCCTGTAAACGGCATAGTCACGGTTGCTGGGTCTGATTTTACACCATCTGCATCTGTAGTCGTGTAGTCAAACACAACGGTTTGGTCTCCATCTATTGGATTTACTGTGAGTTTAGTGTTATCGAAGTTTGGTATCACTTGACCTACTGTGACAGCTACACCATTATAATAAAGTGTTGCATTATTTGGCAAACTTTCGATAGTCACAGTTGTAGGTGTTCCATCTTCAAGGTCTGAGACATTGAGGTTTGGCACTTGTACTTGTGTGCTTCCACCTGGGTTTAGTTGTGATGGTTCTGTCACATCTACGGCTACTGGTTTTTTGTTGATTCCAAAGTCTACTTGAGGCACATTGGCTGTACCTACTGAGACTGCTATGAGACCATCTGCTGTACCATCATTCCCTGTACCTGCTGAGTTAATGTTCTCTCCTGTGTTATTCCAGTTAGTTGGAAGGTCAGAAGCTGTTGCACTTGGTGTTGTGGCAAGCACTACATTATAACTTGTATTTAGATCAACACCATCTGCATGACTGAAACTATATGTTCCATCTGCCGCTATTGGTGTAGTTGCTAATACTGTTACACCATCTGCTGCTAGTAGTGTTGCATGTAGCTGTGTTCCATCTGGCGTTGGTATCGCTGTACCGTTCACATCTGCATCACCATTTCCATCGTTGAAGATATTTCCTGAAATACTAATATCAGCTATAAAAGGCATCGTTACCGTTGAAACATTTGACGTTAAACCTCCTGCATCTGTAGTGCTATAATCAAACGAAACTGTTTGATCCCCGTCTTCTGGATCTACTGTGAGTTTGGTGTTATCAAAGTTTGGTATCACTTGACCTGCTGTGACTACTACACCATTATAATAAAGTGTTGCATTATTTGGTAAAGTTTCAATCTTCACTGTGCTGAGTATGCCATCTTCAGGATCAGAGACAGTAAGATTTGGTACTTGTACTTGTGTATTGCCACTTGGGTTAAGCTGTAATGGTTCATTTGCATTCACTGAAACAGGTGGAGAATTATACCCAAAATCTTGTTCTGTATTATCTTCAACACTCGTAATGACACCTGTAATAGGATCAGTATTGAGCGTGAGTGAATGTGTAGACTTATTTGCTGTGGCTATACCATCTGCATCATATGTTTGTATCATGCCTGCTGGCAAGGTAGTAGTATCTACTTCTACCGTATAGATGTCAGACGGTAGATTTTCGAAGAGATATTTACCATCAGCACCTGTTGTAGTCGTGTATGGTACTGCACCAACTGTACCTGATGGCACAATGCCTCCATTAGCATCTACATATATAGGATTTCCTGTACCATCTAACAATTTTAAAGTAACATTTGATAGTGACGTTTCACCTGCATCTTGTACTCCATCACCATTGGCATCAATCCAAACATAATCACCAATACTTCCAGAAACAACCGTCACAGAAACATCATTTGAAATAACCACTAGAGAAATTTCAGGTACACGTCCACCAAAAGTATTGGTATAGATATCACCGGTAGAGGCTGCTGTGACTTTACCCGTAGCATCTAGTGCGGGAGTGCCCCCTTTATTGCCTGTTGGAGCAAGGGTTAATCCAACTGTTTTTGCACCTGCACTAGCCGTAATACTAGGTACTGTAAAACGAATGGCGGTAGTCCCTGCTGTATTTGCAACAAAAGGCACCCAATGAATCAATCCTGTTCCTGTTGCTGCTCCACCTGCAAAAGTATTGGCGGCTTTTACAGGTACCCCTGCTGTATTTGAGGAGATGTAAAAATTATAACACATATCTCCTGCTACAGGTATATACCCATTGGGTAAGTTATCTTCATGACAAGGATCTTGAGGAATAGTAGTGGGATCTGCTGAAGTCATTTCAAATACTTCAGAGTTCGTTCCACTAAGTGCTGAAACAACATAGCTACCTGAATATATCGTTGCAGGTGTACGTGCACTTGCTAGTCCACCTGAAGTACCTATACCATCTGCATTGTGTGGCAAAATATCTATAAACTGTGATGAAGAGTATGTCTCCCCACCTAAGTTTTTATACACCAAATCAAAGTGAAAAGGCGTGTTTGTATTGTACACCGCTTGGTCTACCATTTTTAATACCTCAAACCCTGAAGAAGGCAGTACTTTAATATTATAGACTGCTTTTACTGGGCTAGCACTATTGTTGTTATCAATGTTTGATGTGAGTGTTGCTGTATTCGTATAACTAGCACTTGTTGCTGTTGGATCTACTTCCACCGTATACTTAATTTGTGGAAGTTGGTCTGAACCTGTATTTTTAGGAGTCAGTGCCCCAAACTCCCATACTAATGGGTTTGCCCCTGCAGTTTGTGCTGCTGATGTGAGTGTTACATCAGGATTTGCCAATGCTTGGTAATCATCATAGCTGAGCCATGTCACCCCACCATCAATAGAGAACTTTTCTGATCCCGCGACATACTTGGTACCTGCAGGTACAGCGTCAGAGACTGTCGCAGTCTCTTCACCAGTCCATAAACCCCAAATACCAGGGGTGATGATAAAGTCTACCAGATCACCCGCTTTGACTACCTTTATCCCTTTGGGTTCAGTGACTTTTTTAATGCTAATCGAAGAAGCCACCAATTTTACACGGTCTGCTCTATATCTTTCTTTTGAAAAAGCAAGAGCATTTGTATCAGCAGTAGCTACAGACGGATAGTAAGTAGCTGGAGTTGTTATATCTGAATTTCCCATCATATAATTTGGTAAAAGATGACTTGCCCCATATCCTGTAGCATCACCTTTTATTTTTAAATCAAATTCTGAATAAAAACCAGTATAGGTATATCCTGGTACTAAAGTAGAGAATAAGTCTTGATCAGTTCTGTACTCTTGGCGTACACGTGTGACTTGACCTTGAATGTCAGGGTCTATACCTGCCACACTATACGCTGTTGACTCATACCAGTCTATAGGACCACCATCTGTGATTTCTGTTCCACCTATAGTTTTGTCGTAGACTTTTCCATCTTTAAGCTTAATACGTACTTGCCCATCACCATCAACATCATCGTCACAAGAAGAACCTCTAAGTGCCTCTAAATAAGCAGATTCAGGTGTCGTCACACCACCTGCTAGTACAGGGACTTTAGAATAAAGCACTGTCCAAGTACTTGGTAAATCATAAGCATTATCTATAAAGCTATTCCCCCCTCCATAAATATGCACACGAGGATTCTGACTAGCCTGCGGATAATAGTTTCCCCAATAACCAGTTTCTCTAATAGTGTCTTCCCCAGAAGAAGGGTCCCAAAGTCCTAAGAACTCAAACTGTGTCGTGTCAATTTTATCACAAGTTCTACCCACTTTCTCATTTGCTCTATGGTCGTGTATATTTGTGCCCACCTGTATAACTTGACCTGGTGAAACTTCTAAATCTGCTGTCCAATAATCTGCACTAGTAGCACGCCAATATCCACCAAAAACTTTACTAAAACTCCATGAACCAGGAGACTGATGAATAAGAGGAAAATCTATTTCATTGGGTGTTGGTTCACCATTGCCTGCGTAGTTTGGTAGATTGTTACCACTTGCATCTTCTGTAGATGTAGGGTTAAAACCTTCTATGCTTGTACCATTGAGTGTTCCCACAGAATTAACTGTAAAAACAGTACAACCACCAGCATTTGCACAGGATGGTGCAGATGCTACATCGTCTGCTTTACTAAACCAAAGTGCTACATTGAGCTCTACGAGATTGCTGTCAGCATCAGGGTCACGTACATCTATACCTGAGAGTGCTATTTCGATGTTAGGGTCAACTATGCCATCTGTTTGATTGGTTGCTGGATTTGTTGGGCTGATGCCATCAAATGCTGCAGTTGTACTTGCCGTACCTGTTGTCGCATCAAAGTTTGTAGATTTACAAGCCACTGCTGCGTTAGGTCCATGATCACCCTCTAAGCTACAACCACCTGCTACACCATCGTCTCCCCATGTGTAGAGTATACCACCACTTGAGTTTCCTGCTGCACCTGTACTGTTTGGGTTGTCATTGGTATAGATATCAAAAAGATTGAAATCTACTTCATAATCTCCACCAGCTTCATTAGGTGCATCCATAAGCATGGAACCGTTGGCGTATTTCACATTGATTTTATACTCTATGAGATACCCATCTTCCCCATTAGGGCCCTTTGCAATGGTAGACTTATATAAAGGGTTACCGTCTTTATCTAAGCCTGGTACCTTTAGTGTCTTGATAGTGTCTACCTTAAAACCAGCAGTGATAGTTACATCAGTATCACCTGCAGTAGCCACATTGGCTCCTGTCGTAGTTGCTGATACACGTGCGATGGTATGTTCATTATTAAGTACTGGTTTGTCAGTCAGACTGTTATATGACACTACTTTGGCTGCAGGGTAGAAGACTTTAGTGGTACCTTCTATCGCTTTACCGACGTTACATGTAAGTGTATATCCATCAGCAGAGATACTAGAAACGGGGCTAAAAAGAGTCGCATCTGTTTCACAACCCGTTGGCAGTGTAATCCACTTTTGTTTACCATCTGGTAGACTCACAGTGGCAACCAAGTTGTCTACACTGGCATCATTGACAGAGACTTCTACCTTATAGGTAACAGAGTCTTGCATTCGCACAATGTCATTGTTTTCATCATCATCTGTACCTGCTAGAGTGAGGTCTGCCCCATCCCAAACAGTAGTATCGAATGGCTCTGAGCCCGTTTTTGAAAGATTGATTGTTGTGTTGACCACAGGTGTGGCTGCATTTGCTGTTATTGTAAAAAACAGCATCATCGTTAAGTGTATACTGAAATATTTTATCCATTGAGAAATTTGTCTCATTGAATCCTCCCTTTTTTAATTATAAATTTTAACCGTTACCAACACATATATAAAAATATTTAAACTATGATAAAACGGCACCTAATGATTTGTAAAATAAAAAGTAAAAGAGTAGTAGTAAGAGCATATAAAAGTAAGTTTTCGTATTACTTGGTAGGTCAGCCAACTTCTGATTCAAGTCCTGTACCTTTCTGCCCTTGCTTCACAACAAGTTTAGCTTTTTCAATATTACGCATCGGGAAAAGTATAACAAAAAAAATGTCAAAAATGTCAAAAATGTCAAAAATGTGAGAAAAGAAGGAAGAAAATATAAAAAAGTGAAGATGTTTCCATCTTCACTTTTCTGGTAAAAGTAGAAGTAGAGTTACTCTACTTCTGCATCGATAACATCGTCATCATCTGCTTTTTTTGCTTCTGGGTTTGCACCGCCTTGCTCTTTGGCATAGGCTGCTTCAGCAAGTTTATGAGACTTTTCAGTCAAGGCTTTGACTTTCTCGTCTATTTGTTCTTTAGTAGCATTGTCATCTTTAAGTACTGTCTCAAGGTCAGCAATAGCTGTTTCGATACCTGCTTTTTCTTCAGCATCAAAGTTTTCACCAAGGTCATCTAATGATTTTCTTGTTTGGTGAATGAGTGCATCCGCTTGGTTCTTCGCTTCTACAACTGCTTTTCTTTTTTCATCTTCTGCTTTGTTTGCTTCGGCATCTTGTACCATTTTTTCAATCTCTTCATCTGAAAGTCCGCTCGAACCAGTGATTTTAATCTCTTGAGATTTACCTGTACCTTTATCTACTGCTGATACGGTAAGTATTCCGTTGGCATCGATATCAAAGGTCACTTCTATCTGTGGCACACCACGTGGTGCTGCTGGGATGTCTCTAAGCTCGAACATACCTAGTGATTTGTTATCTTTAGAGAACTCTCTTTCACCTTGAAGTACATGAATACTTACTGCTGGTTGGTTATCTTCTGCTGTTGAGAAGACTTGTGACTTCTTCGCAGGAATGGTTGTTCCTTTTTCAATGACTTTAGTCGTCACACCACCTAATGTCTCAATACCAAGAGAAAGAGGTGTCACATCAAGTAGAAGCACATCTTTCACATCACCTGCAAGTACACCACCTTGTATCGCTGCACCAATAGCGACTACTTCATCTGGATTCACTGATTTGTTAAGCTCTTTACCGAAGAATTTTTTCATCTCTTCTTGCACCAATGGCACACGTGTTGATCCTCCAACCATTACAACTTCATTGATATCAGACTTAGAAAGTCCTGCATCTTTGAGTACAGACTCAACTGTTTTAATCGTCGATGCCACCAAGTCAGAAATAAGTGACTCAAACTTCGCTCTAGTGATTTTAGTCACCAAGTGTTTTGGTCCAGATGCGTCTGCTGTAATAAATGGTAGGTTTATTTCTGTTTCAGTAGAGCTTGAAAGCTCTTTTTTCGCTGCTTCTGCTGCATCTTTAACACGTTGCAGTGCCATCACATCTGCTTTGATGTCTATGCCAGATTCTGCTTTAAACTCATCCGCTACATAATCAATGATACGGTTATCAAAGTCATCACCACCAAGGAATGCATCTCCACCTGTAGCCATTACTTCAACCACACCATCACCCGTTTCTAATGCAGTCACATCGAAGGTACCACCACCTAAATCATACACAACAATTTGCTCTGATTCTTTTTTGTCAAGACCATACGCTAGTGCTGCTGATGTTGGTTCGTTGATAATACGAAGTACATTAAGACCTGCGATTGTTCCTGCTTCTTTAGTTGCTTTTCTCTGTGCATCATTGAAGTATGCAGGTACTGTAATGACCGCGTCTGTTACAGTCTCACCAAGATATGATTCTGCATCTTCTTTCATTTTCATGAGTACTTTTGCAGAAATTTCTTGAGGGGTATATGTTTTACCATCTACTTCAATGGCACAAGCACCATTCCTGTCTATGATATGATACGGAAGTCTCTCTTTAGCTTCTGCTGCCTTATCTTCTTCACACATAAGACCCATAATTCTTTTAATAGAATAAATTGTTTTCTCTGGGTTGGTCACAGCTTGTCTTTTTGCCGGTTCACCAACTAGCACTTCACCCTTGTCTGTAAATGCCACAATAGAAGGTGTTGTGTTTTTACCTTCTTTGTTTGCAATAATTTTTGCTTCACCATTTTCATACACTGCCATAGCAGAGTTTGTTGTTCCTAAATCTATTCCTAATACTTTTGCCATATTATTATCCTTTGGAGTTAAATTATTTATCTGTATGTATTATACACTAAATTTAACTTGAGTCAATGCAACTAAAGTTGCAATTTCTCAAGTTTTTTAAAATATCTCTTTGACTTATTTTTTACAGGTACTCGCCAGCCTCATGTTATGCTCGGTTTCGTACCTAAAAAAAAATGACATCTAGTCATTTTTTTTACAGGTACTCACCATTGCAGGGCGTAAAATACGATCCTTTATGGTATACCCTTTTTGCATCACTTGCACCACATCACCCTCTTCATGCGCATCACTTTCGACTTGCATAATAGCTTGATGCACTTCTGGGTCAAACGCACCTGAACAATCTACCTCTTTGATATGGTTCTTTTCCAATATCTTTTTGAGTTGTTCGTAGGTAAGGTTCACACCCTCTTTCATCTGTGCGAGTACTTCTGAAGTGTTTTCTTCATCAGCACTTTCTATAGAAGCTAAAGCATTCTCAAATGAATCTATCACTGCCAAAATATCTTTTGCAAAACTCTCATTTGCATAAGATACTGCATTCATCTTGTCTTTCTCTAAGCGACGTTTAGCGTTTTCAAAGTCTGCATGAGCTCTTAGGTATTTGTCTTTATACTCTGCAGCTTCAGCCAGTGCAGCTTCTAAAGGGTCTGCCTCAACAGTTTCTTCTTCTGTCTCTTCTGTCTGGCTGACTTCTTCTGCTTCAGTCTCTTCAACATTTTGTTCTTCTTGACTCATAAAAAGACCTCCTTTTGTACTAAATATTGCATCTATTATTTTAATGCTTAAGCGTATTATACAACATTGAGTGTATATTTGTCAAGTATTAGTTGAGTCAAATAGACTAAGGGTAATCCTTGAGTATTATAATGTGTATAAAATCATCTATAATATATCACCTGAAAGTAAATGAAAAAATAATGTAAAGTGTCGTAAATTGTAAAGTGTGAAAAAAAGAAAAAGATGAGAGAGAAGTGTATTTATCAGCCCTAAGGCTGATGAGATTTAGTTACGTAGACCTAAATCTGCTTTGATAGTGTTCCATCTTTGAAAATCAACTTTTTTCAAGTATCTCATAAGTCTTCTTCTTTGTCCCACTAGTTTAAGTAGTCCAAGTCTTGAAGAGTGATCTTTTTTGTTAGTTTGTAGGTGCTCTGTTAGGTAAGTAATTCTTTCTGTAAGAAGTGCTACTTGAATTTCTGTAGAACCTGTATCGTTTTCGCCTCTTGCGTACTTAGCAATAATTTCTGCTTTCTTCGCCTGATCTAAAGCCATAATGACCTCCTGATTGGTATTTAATTCTCAAAATGAGTTCGAAATTATAGTAGATTAACCTTATCTATGCCTTATAATACTTATTTAACCTAAATTAGAGTAAAATACTCCTAATTAGACAAAGGCAGACATTATGTTATTAACCCGTGCGAGTGAATATGCACTCCTCTCTTTAGATGTATTACGTAAATCTGACATACCTCTGGGTGCTGAGCAAATAGCCCATCAACTCTCTATCCCAAAAAGTTTTTTAGCAAAAATATTACAAAGCCTAGCAAAACAAAATATTTTAGATTCTAAAAAAGGTGCCCATGGTGGGTTTATCCTTGCAAAAGAGATCAATCAAATCTCTGTCAATGAGATTATATTTGCAGCAGAAGGTAAAACACCTGCAGTATTCGATTGTACACAATATACAGCATCTTGTCCCAATGGGAGCATAGGTTCTTGTGCTATCTCTCCATTTTTGATGAACTTCCAAACCAAAATTGATGATTTTCTCAATGATTTGATGTTGAGTGATATATTATAATACATACTTTTAATTTTTAACAAGGCACATTTTTTATGAAACAACACATCTATCACCTCTCTCATATTGATCTCGATGGCTATGGATGCCAATACCTTTCTCAACAATGTTTTGATGATATTATCTGCTATAACGCTAACTATGGACCAGAAGTACCTGCGCGTTTAGAAGAGATAGTGAAACAAATAGAACAGGATAAATTTCTGCATGGTGATGGGGTAGAAAGACTTATCCTTATCACAGACCTTAACCTGACTACCAAAGAGGGAAACTGGATAGAAAAAGAAGCTGTACGTATAGGGGCAAAGCTGCAACTCTTAGACCACCATGCCACAGGTGCAAGTGCTGCAGAGCGTTTTGCATGGTATTACCTTGATACCAAACGTTGTGCGACACTCATCACCTATGAGTGGTTGCAAAAACATTATCATTTTGATGCGAACAACGATTTAGCTCGTATCGTAAAAGCCATCAATGCCATAGACATTTGGGTGAGTGATGACGCACTCTTTGAGTATGGTAAAGTGATGCTTGGCATGATTTCAGGTGCCCGAGAGATAGGAAGAATTTTATTTCCTGCCCAAGACAGAGCTTTTAAACTCTCCATGATTGAAGCAGCCAAAGAGACACTTGAAGAAGAAGATGCACCCATTAAACTGGATGACAAACTGCATCAAGTAAAAAAAGCTTTCTTTAAAAAAGAAAAAAATGATACCAAAGACAACCTCGTTGCCTACTATGTCACAGACCTACTGACCAAAGACAAACAACGTCTCACCATAGAGTACAAAGGTCATAAAGGAATACTGGGCTACAACGTAGGTAATGCCTCTATCATTGGTAATGCCTCCATGGTAGCCAACCCAGATTATGATTTCTATATGGATGTCAACTTCAGAGGAAACTTTTCTCTGCGTTCTAACAACAAACTAGATGTCTCTGCCATGGCAGCACACATAGGTAATGGTGGTGGTCATGTCAACGCAAGTGGTGGTAAAATAGATGGATACAAAGACTCTTTTGTCTATGCAGATGTACGTAAATTTATACAAGAGTATATTGATAAGAAGTGTACATAAGGAGAGCTTTAGCTATTGCCTTCACCCTCCCTATACATTTAAGTCATAGAAAATATTTTAGTGTTTTTGTTTATCACCATCTTTTCCATGACCTTTCATCTTCTGTCTTTGGGTAATATAACTTTCGGCATCACCACGTATAGTATCACAATGCACCCCTGATAAAATACTTTCAGCGCGTGCAGAGTAATCTACTTTAATATCACCTTTCCCGAAAAAATCTCCACCTACTGCATCAGCATGCGCAGAAATAATATCATAGGCACATGCTGTTGTGGCTTTTTTACTTACGACGATAGTTTTATTTGTTTGCTCTACAGATGTAGTATAATGTCCATTATACTTCATATAAGCTTCCATCAAAAAGAGTTTATCCCATGCGCGAGGGTTTTTATCTCCTTTTAAATGTGCTTCCATAAATGCAAGATGTTCTTTGAGTTTTGTAGCTCCTTCTAGTGTATCAGCTTCAATAGTCCAATTGATAGTCATAGCGTTCGCATCTTTTACACCTGTAGGTGTCATTGCACTACCATGCTCTTTATATTCGCTATAATGGTCTCTTAAGTAAGGAATGTTTGAACCCTCCCCTTCAGAATTCTTCGATTTATTATTTTTTGATTTTGAGGTATCGCTACCACAGCCTACTAAAAGTCCTGCTGTTAATAATGAAAGTGCTACTGTTGTATAAAATTTCTTTTGTTGCATTTTATGCTCCTGTATTGATTATAGAAAGAGTATATAGAAAGTTTGTTAGGGGAGTGTTAGTAGTGTGTTAGGAAGAAGAGATAATATAGCTTTTATCTAGAAGAATAAATTGTGATTATGAAACTTGGTGCTCAGTAGAAATGATACCATCTCTACTGTCACACCTAGATGATAACTTATTTTGTCGTAACAAAAGCTCCCATAGAGAGATGACCATCTAAATCTAATCTCTCTACAAGTTTCTTCTCTACTAAATCTACTTTCACGATAGCACCCTCTTCTGTAAGGAAAAGATAAAAATAACGTCCATCTGCAGAGAAGTGATATGCAGGGTGAGACTGAGTCTGTACTACACCTACTTCATCTTCTGAGATATTACTCACTTTGATATCACCGATATTGGTATGTGTACGTGTATCTACGAGTGTGATAAAGGTATCGTTATGGTTGATAACCACTGCAATATTGTTGTTTTTAAATTCTGCTGTGTGTCCTGCACCGATACCTGCCTTAAAGGTCTTAATAATCTTCAAGTCCTTACCGTAATCGATCACACACACATCACCACCTTTAGTACCTACATACACCGTATGTTTGTCTACTAGGAAGTTATGGTGGTGTGTACCAGTGTTACGACTATCAGGCATAGAGATACTATCTACGATACTTAGTCCCGTACTTGGTAAAAACTCTAATTTAAGCAACGCACCATTGACAGTAGCACTACCCTCTGCTGTGGCATAGAAGATGATAGATTTTTCATTACCATGTTGCTTGCCATGTTGTCCATGTACTGATGGTGGGATGATTGTATGCACAGATGATGGGGTA
>JALSPX010000059.1 GCA_026985755.1 Sulfurovum sp.
AGTGACTTCCCCCCACCTGTAGGGAGTATCATCAGTACATCTTCACCACCGACGATGGCATCTACCACCTCTTCTTGCAAAGGGCGAAAAGTATCATGTCCGAAATAGTGTTTGAGGGTTTCTAATTTATTCATAGTGTAAGTGTAGCGTGAAAAGCAAGAAAAAGAGAAAAAGATTGCAAATTGACATATTTTTGCTTTATTACCGCACCAACATATAATCAACAATTTTTGTATACCTTGCAGGTAACTCTTCTGTATGCCATATACCTTTTTTACACTGGAAAAATCGATAGCCATCTCTAGACATTTGTGCTACATCAATCATTAAAATAGCATGTTCTTCTTTTGAAAGATACCGCATCTTAATATTCCTATTTTTAAAAAGCTTAATCATACGATTTTCTGGCGCATAAAGTGTAATCGTTTGACCTGAAGGAACATATTTTTTAGCTAGTGGGAAATAGAGGGTTTTAGGTAGTTTCGCCTGTCGTTTTCTCTCTTCTGCAATAAAGCTGCGTATCATAGCAACAAAATGATTTTTCTTTGTTCTTTTTTCTTTTACTGTTAATTTCGGTGCGTGTACATCCAACTGTATAATATAATCTATCTTTTTATTTTTTCTATGCATAGAAACCTCCCATCTACATCTCCATCCCATAATCATTTTGATCATCCATCTCATCTTCATCACTCTTGTCTTGATAGAGATGAGGATAGAGGTCTTGTAGTGTCTTTTGTTCCTTTGTGAGAGTATCAGCTTGGGTCTCTTGGCTTTGGTTGTTATCGGGAAATGGTATATTATAGCCATGGCTATCCATAAATTCGTTATACAGCTCATCGTCTGTGAGGTTGTTCTCATCCTCATCAACATCAAACTCAGCAATCTGTGCGTTGTCGTATCTCATCTCGGCTGGGAGGAGGCTGCAGCTTTGGGGTTGGGTATTTTCATCAGCACGTATGATATCCTCTGCCTGGGTGGTATTGTTTTCGGTGAGAATCGTTCTTGCCTTGGGGGTAGTGGGTGTTTGGGTTTCGTGGGATTGGGCTTGTTCTAGCTCTTCTAGACCCATTTGACCTAAGGCATCTGTAGCGATATAAGTACCTACACCACCTGCGATAAGCATCACTTCTCGATTATCTAGCCATCTATAATTCTCTAGTGAATGATGTTCTATATCCTCAGGTTTACCTGTAATTCTTGGTAAATCATGGCTTCCATATCCCGCCTCTTTAGCCCTAAAGTGTGCAGGTTGATTTGCAATACGATTAGAGACAGCTTCTCCCCATGTTGTTGGGTTTTCCATGATTTCATCTCTACCATTTCGCTTAATAAACCTTTCAGACTCTACTATCTCACCAGAAAGTGCTTCATAGTATGCCCTTACTTTAGCTCTGATATCTATGCCCACCTCTTTTGCTGCACGGACTCTACTGTTATCCATAGAGGTCAGTTTACCATCGGGCATCTCTATCACATCTACTGCTTCACCTTTCCAACCCTCTTTACTCATACTCTCTTTAATATCATCATAGCTAAAGACTTTTCCTGTCTCTCTATCTTTTTTATAATAAGAGATTGTATTTTGAGAATGTCTTACTTCTGTAAACTTCAAAGCGTTCGCATCAATATCTATTTTATTGGCTTTATGTACGGCATTGAGTACTTTAGCCCCTTTGGCTAAAGGTACAGCCGCAACGATAATACCACCCACTGCCCCTACATTTCTCAATGCTTCATCATGTTTGGTTATAAAGGTTTGTGCTTCTGATATACCCTTATCTATTGTGCTATCTATTACATCTTTAGCCTCTTCGAGTCTAGCTTTTGTTTCTGGATGGGCATCTAAGTATTCAGAGGTCTCTTTTGCTACAAAAGAGATACCCCTATCTATACCCTGTGATACCTCTTTATAGGTTTGTGATGCTGCAATCTCTTCAATGGTTTCAGAGGCTAATTCTCTAGTTGATTTATTGTTTACTAGCGAACCTACTGCTTCTGCGGCAAAGGAAAGTCCATTAGAGGTTTGTTGGAGGATATCAGAGCCTAAGGATTGATCGTATGAATCGGTTTTATCTATCTCTTCTTGGAACTCATCCCATTCACTCTCTATTTCATCTTTTGTTGAAGTGAGATAATGCTTGAATCCTTCCCATGCAGATTTAACTCCCATAGTTTTCATCCTCTTCTTTTTGTTTCTCGTAGGCATCATGTGCCTCTTGTGCAAAGGCAAGCCATGCATTAAAGTCTTTTAACTCACCTCTATCTTCCCAACCAGGACTTGCATAGGTATGTACGATATAAACTTTAGGATTACCCGATGTATCCTTTCCATCGAAGCAGAAAACATCATCACTTTCATTATCTTTTCCGAAGGGAACTAGGACTCTTTTAGGGTATTGTTCTTTGACGATGCGGTTGAATGTTTTAACTGATTTTTCATTTCTAAATAAAATATATGGCATCAACTCTTTAATCTCGGTATCATACCTAAGATAATTTACAAAACTCTCAGGATATCTAAATCCTTTTGGTAAATCTTTGTTTAATAAAAAATAATATTTCATTTCAGAATCATTAATAGTAGAAGTATCAGAAGGTTTTGGTTCTTTCTCTTTGCGTTTTAAAAATCCAAACATTATTTTCCCTTTAACTCAAAAATTTTAAATATTATAACACAAATAGATTAGCTCTTTGTTCACATTTTCTTGCAGAAACAAGACTGAAGTCTTCACTTCTCAAAGGTTCCATTTATATCTTTTTATTCCATATATTTTTCAGAAACATCACCTGTCTCATAGAACTCTTTAAAGATTGTTTTTACTAAGGAGATGTCTTTGGTTAGATATGATGTAGGTATAAAATTATCATGATTAAATTCTAATGCCCCAATTCGATTATTATTTTCATCAAAATCAGTTTCACCCATGTATTCTTTTTCTTCTTCAGCATAGGTTGCACCCTCTTCACGATATTTCATATAGAGTCTCATATAGCCGTATTTGATTTGGATTTGGAGGGAGGCTATTTCGTCTCCGTCATGCCGTGGAATACTATCCTTTATCATTAGAAGCATACTTCCCTCTTCAATATTGTCATACTCTTTCTCTATCAGTGAGAAGACTTCTTCTATAGGTTCCCAATCTTTCAGTGGTCAAACACTATCTTTTAAGTGTCTATCATCATGAAATCCAAATCCCCAAGAAAATATCTTATAACTCTCTTTACCCTCTAGAAGTTTTGCAAGCTCTTGTGCATTTTTCTCTTCTCTTTTTTTACGTGCTTCTTGTAATTCTTCTTCGGATATTACGGGTTTTGATTTTTTCTTTTTTTTAAAAAAACTAAACATTTTCTTTTTCCAATTAGTGTTTTATTTCTTCTATTTTAGCGTAACCAAAAATTAATCTTGATGTATATTTTGGTAATGCATTTCCAGCTGCTTATCCAAATGAAAAAGTGCAAAATCATGTGCCAAACCTAGATTTGCATGATAATATTTTTCTGCTTCTACTTCTATCTCAGGCACTGCATTACTATGAACTACATCTGTTTGATAACGTGGACTAAAATGGGTCAATATAAGATTTTTGACCCCATAATCTTCAGCAAACATAGCCACCTTTTTTACGGTACTATGTCCTGTATTCTCTGCTTTTTTAGCCATCTCATCTGTATAGGTTGCCTCATGCACCAGCAGATCAATATCTTCTATATTCCCCCATATACTAGGTGTATCATTATCTCCAGAGATAGCTATTTTTCTAGCTTTTCTTTGGGGAAGGTAATAGGTTTTACTTTGTATGGTTTTTCCATTTTCCAAACACACTTCTGATGATTTTTGAATCTCTCCCCAAATGACACCTTTAGGGATATTGTCTTCAAGAAGTTTTTGGGTATCAAGTTTTATCTCTATACCCTTTTCCTCAAAGAGGTAACCCCATGAGGGTACACGATGGGAGAGTGGGACGATAGAGATACAAAAATCCTCTCTTTCGTATAGCTTGTTATACTCCTCTACCACAATAAAGTCTATATCAAAGGAGAGCCTTAACTCTGTATGCATTTGCATGGTTTCTAAAAAAACTTTCACTGCCAACGGTGCGACAATACTTAGAGGTTCAATTCTACCAGCCATTGTAGCACTTGCCAACAAGCCTGGCAATCCGTAACAGTGGTCACCATGGATATGTGTAATATAGATAGTATCTAAATATTTAAAACTCAAATTTGTATGCAAAATTTGATGCTGGGTGCCCTCTCCGCAATCTATCAAGCTCCACTGTTTGGCATGATGCTTTCGAATAACAATGCTTGAAACATTGCGTGTTTTTGTTGGTGTACCAGAAGAGGTACCTAAAAATATAATTTCCATAATTTTTATCTATTCTCCATATTTTGTTAAGTTTAAACTGTTTTATAGTATCAACTGTAGATATCG
>JALSPX010000060.1 GCA_026985755.1 Sulfurovum sp.
GCATTTTCTCGTTCATGGGCAATGAACGCATCTAGCCCACTCTCTTGGTAAACCTTTTCACTCTCATCTCCAAAGATAACAGCATCACCATCAAAAGCTATTTTGACCATATCAGATTCATTGGAGCTAATAGGGGTATGTGGAAGTATCGTTGCCGCTGCTACACCAGAATTTACTGCTTCTTCCACGTCAGACATATGCACAGAAAGAAACAAGTCTACTTTAAATGCTTTTAAATATCGAGCAACGGGTGTGCCTGCTGTCCATCCTGTACGTTCTATATCTAAAGCGTAATGTTCTATGGAGCGTCCTATACGTAATCCAGTTGCAGCATTGTTTCTAGAGAGTATAATGACTTCTATGAGCTTGTTATCAAACTTTTTATTAATGGCAAGTAGATTTTGCACGAATCTAAAAGCAGAACCCTTTGCGAGAGGATTGTCCAGATTTGAAAGCTGATGGGTATAGTAAGATTCTAACCCTTCTTTATCAAAGATTGTATTCTCCTCTTCTAGGTCGAAGAGTGCCCTAGAGGAGATAGCTATCACGAGTTTGTCTTGGAGGTCATAAGCCATAATGTGTTCTTTTTTCTTGAAGTATAACAAAAAATATGCCAATTTGCCATATTTTTCATATTCATTTTGTATTTACCCTATACTACGTTTATGTATCAAAAGAAAAAAGAGAAACTCTATATTTCAGAGCTGATTGACAACCCTGCTGTGGTATACCCTGCCTACTATGTTCTTAGCCTTACCATGCATAAAAATGAGATGCTACACACCGCACTTATTGCATTACATACCTTTGATTTTTCCTATTATGAGGTTCCAAAAAGTTATGAAGATATCTTTGCAATGTTTACATCAGGGACATTTCCCATCTATAAAGAAAAATATATCGTAGGTTATTTTGGCAATAAGATGATGTATCTCGAAAGCAATGGATGGAAAGGTATGCCTGCAACAGAGGATATATTCAAGGTCGAAAATTGGCTTGTCTGCTAAAAATTTAGATATAACTTTAACAAATTAAAGTTATAATTTTCTAATTAAGAGTAATTTTATCTTATTTAGTTATACTTCGCCCATCTTAGGTAGCGAGGCATTTTTTTATTCTTCCTCCTTTTTTAAAAAAATCAGATTCGCCACCACGAATCTTATCCCTAGTCGTTATAGTTACCTAAGATACTAAAAACTATTTTCACCTCTTAATACATCTAGTACGTTGGTAGCATAAGACCCTTTTGGTAAAACAAATGAAAGTTCATAATGTGCTTTTTCTTCTACATAATTTTTAGTGATTTCTGTCACTTGTATCCATGCATAACGTCTCGTTCCGTTTAGATTGAGTGCTTCGACAAAAGGTGCTTCGAGTATACCTGCTGTAGATGTGGCTAGCGTTGCCTTTTTCCCTGCCAATAGTCCTGCTGGTGCGATGTCTTTGGTCGCAAAACGTGCAGCTTCTTCTTCTAGGTTCTCTACATTAAACAGCCGTCCGTAAGGATAGTGCATCATCACATCCCCCTCTACAAGCTTAAAGAAATTAGGCTGTGCTTTCGTACCTGCCAATGCTCCTGCTTCTAAGCCCATAACCTGCTCTGCTTCTGCTTCTGAAAAGTTTTCTAAAAGTAGGTTGAGCTCCATTCGCTTGGAGAGCCAATTGTTAAAGAGATGCGACTGGTAAGAGCCCATCAAAAACTCTTTGGTTTTTCTATCACGTATTTTGAGTGTGCCCTCTACAAGCTTTTTACCATCGACCCAATTGTCACCATCATTACCAAAACGCTGATTGCCAAAATAGTTGGGTACACCATTGGCTTTAATCCATTTGAGTACTGAATCTAGTTTATCTTTTTGAACCCCCAGTACCTTTTTGAGGCGTATCTTAAATCGGTTTCCTTTGAGGTGCCCTACGCGTATTTTGTTGCTATGTCGTGTCATAGAGAGTATTTTTATCTTCTCATGGCTAAAGGCTTTGAGCTTCTCTTCATGCACTGCCAAGATAGAGATGTACTGTATAGTCATGGCATGTTTGTCTTTGAGCCCTGCATAGCCCATATCACGTCGTCTTATGCCTACATGGTTAGAGAGTATATCGAGCATCTCCCATGTGGTCAAATCTTTTTTACGTACCTGTAGTACCAGATGCTCACCTTCACCTGTAAAATCATACAGAGGTATCTCCTCTACTGTAAAATCACGTGCAGAGGAGTTAAAGACAAATTCATTTTTGATATTGAGTGGATAGATAGGTTTCATAAGACTCTTTTTTTAAAC
>JALSPX010000061.1 GCA_026985755.1 Sulfurovum sp.
ATATCCATCCGGCTGAAAAATATCTCTTTTACTGCTATCTAAGCTGTTTAGAGTCTTTTTCATATAAGATGCACCATCATAAAAATCACTATTGAGATTCGGCACCTCGGAACAATCTTCAAAATCTTCTCCATATACCCCTTTGCTATTTTTACACTTACTCCAATCAAAGCTAAAATCGCGCGCTTTGAAGTGCCAGAGCACCTTCTCAAGCGAAGCATATTCACTGTTGTAAAAATCACTCCACATCGCATCGGCACTTTTGTAAATAGCTTTATCCTTTTTCCACCAATTAGCCGTGTATGGAAACTCTACTTCAAAATAGGACTCTATTGCATCAGAGATACTGTTTTGGCTCCAATCAGGATGAAGGTATAAAGCACTTTTTCCACTCTCAAAGATCTGATCCAGCCCATCCTTGAGTGCCGCTCCATCGCTATCATCGCCATTCCTACCGATGATAGCAATATCAACCGAAGAGATACAGGTAGCAAAGCTACTCTTGTCACTGCACTCTTGTAGTGTCCAATTTGGAATATTTTGCTCAAGCCACTCTTTGATGGCACCGGCATCCGTATTTGAAAAAAGCCCAAGTCCAATCGTTTTATTTTGCTCTTTGACTCCTTCATCTATGGGCAATCCGCCTGCCAACCAATAAAGTACCCTTTTCATAACAGCATCAAAAGAGTCTGAAATATTGCTATTGGTTATAGGATTAGTGCCAAAGAGAGCAAATTTTCCCTCTCCTTTTGTGCCGGCAACTGCCAATGTATTATTTTGATCAGTAAAGATAAGTGGCACGGTCTCTTTCTTATCCCCTTTGATTATAAACAGTTGAGAATTGTATGTTGGTTCATAATCAATGGAACTATTTGCAAAAACACCTTTTACTATAGCATTTGTAGCTTTGTAGCTTTTGATTTCATCCAGCGTTGCTTGGAGCAGCTCTTTTTCTGTAACTTTATCTATTGATCCGCTCTTTAGAGCCTCTTCAATAGCATTGGCATCAGTAATCACAATAGTAATATCGGTTGTTGTGTCGTTTATCCCGTCACTTACGGTTACTGTTATAGGGTGTTCTCCTGCCGCTATGCTATTTTGAAGTGTAATATTTCCTTGGTTATCGATAGCAAAGTCATTATTATCTATACTATAAGAGAGGGTATCTCCTTGATAATCTATGCCTGATATTGTAGCGATAAGTGAACCTACTAGTGTATTGTACGGTATCGTATAACTGTTGTCATGCTCATTGAAGTGGGGTGCTTTTGGTGTCTCGCCATAAACTTCCACCTCACTCATATGCAAATTATTATCCCCACTTGCTTTGATTAACAGATATTTCCCAACTACTGGGGTAGATAGATTGATCATTTGAGTTAAATCACTCTTTAAGGTGGCAATAGAGTTTGACGGTAAAGTTCCTATATAATTGTCATTTGTTATATAAACTTTTGCACCATTTAATCTACCTGTGTTGCTTGCTCTGTTATGTATCACTATCTTATGTATTTTTGTGCCGCTTGGCAATGCCAACTGCCACCAGTTTAGATTGGGATCACCTTGCGTATGATTAAAGGTAGAGAGGTTGCCATCAATAGCTAAACTTGGTTCATAATAGTAATTATAACCGTTTTGAGGAGGCTGTGTCGCCTTACCGAATGCAAGCGCTATATTTGTAGCAGGATTTACAGTAATAGTAAAAGGTGTTAAACTTGCAGTGTTTGTTCCATCTGAGACAGAGATGACAATATTAGCGTATTCTCCCTCATCATCTGCACTTGGGATTCCTTCTAATAAACCGGTACTTTTATCAAACTCCGCCCAAGAGGGTTTGTTTTGGATACTGTAGACCAGTGGGCGGTGATAGGGATTGACTACTTCGGGCTTAAATTGGTAGATGTCATAGAGATTGCTTACATTCTTAGGAGTACCTGCGATCTCTATTTTTTTCTCTTCACTCAAAATCAAATGTGTCACGATGCTCATTACCGACGTTATCATCGTATTATATTCATCCACGATACCCTGTATCTCAACTTTGCTATCTCTTTGCGTGACGGAGTATGTCACAAGCTTTTCATTGATTCCGTCAATATTATGTGTACCGACACCCTTTATTCCCGCATTTTGATAATCGTGGACTGTTGGAAAGTTCGATGAAGTTGCTCCAAGAATAGAATGTATAGCTTCAGTAGATGTTTGTGCTTGTATCAATGTTATACCTACAAAAAATAGCAGAGGTGCAATTTTTGAGATCATATACTTGAGTTTCATAAGAAAGAATCCTTATAATGAATTTACGTATTACCGTAGCAATCAATATGCTTCAAATTTAGTTGGTGAGGCAGTATAATATTTGTTATATTGCAAAATGAGGAGGAAAATGAGACATCATCGATTAATACGATGGCAACCCGGCTGTCTCAAGTTTGAGATCCTAGGCTTTCCGTCCTCGCTTCACAACAAGTTTGGCCTTAGTAATAATGTATCAAAATGATAGCATAAACTTTTCAAAAAATGTCAAAAAAAGGTCTATCATTTTTTTACAATAGATAAAGCACTCATTGTAATCTTATCACACTTTTTCGTTGTAGATAAATGAAAATCATTTTAGAACAATAGGGCATCTAAACAATCTTTGCTATAATACCTATGATAATACACTACCAAGGATAATGCGTGCAAAAAGAGCCGATGTTAGAAGTAACCTATACCAAATTAAGTGAAGAGCTAGAACAGTTAAAAACACATGAGCGAGGGATTATCGCCAAGATTATTGATGAAGCCAGAGAGCTTGGGGATCTCAAAGAGAATGCAGAGTACCATGCAGCCAAAGATAAGCAGGGGCTTATGGAAGCACGTATTGCTGAGCTTACAGATCTTGTAGGGCGTGCACAGGTGATTGACCCATCGACACTCGCACATGAACGTGTCAGTTTTGGCTCTACGATTGTTATGACAGACCAAGAGACAGATGAAGAGCTTCGTTATACTATCGTAGGTGGTACGGAATCTGACCCAAGTAGGGGGCTTATCTCTTTTCAGTCACCTGTGGCTAAAGCACTTTTAGGAAAAGAAGAGGGTGATGAAGTGACAATCACACTGCCTTCTGGAAAACGTACATATGATATTGAAGAAGTGTCGTATGTTGAGATTAAACTAGGATAAATTATGCTAAAAGTAGGAATCGTAGGTGCCAGTGGATATACTGGTTTAGAACTGGTAAAAATGTTGGTCACGCATAGTGGGTTTAAGCTTACTTATTTGGCAACTACACAAGGTGACACCACTGTAGAAGCACTACACCCATCACTGGTAGATGTAGTAAGTTTATCTGTAGAGAAAGCTGATGTTGATGATGTGGCAGAGCGTTGTGATTTGGTGTTTTTGGCACTCCCTCATAAAGCTTCTATGGGCTTTGCCAAAGGCTTGCTAGAAAAAGGCGTCAAAGTGGTAGACCTTTCTGCAGACTACCGCTTAGAGCTTGATACCTACGAAGAAAACTATTGTCCACATGAAGACAAAGTACACTTGAACAGTGCTGTATATGCATTGGTAGAGTACTACCGAGATGCACTCAAAACTACAAATCTCGCAGCAGGTCCAGGGTGTTACCCTACGGCGACACTTTTGGGTATCTTGCCATTTATTCCCTATATGGATACCAATGTGCCACTCTTTGTAGATGCCAAGTCTGGACTAAGCGGTGCAGGTAAAAAGCTGAGTGAATTTGGGCATTATGTCCATATGAACGACAATATCTTTGCCTACAATCCACTCAAGCATCGTCATGCCCCTGAGATAGCAGAGAAGATAGAGAAGGTACATGGTGTGAAAATGAACGTAAACTTTGTACCACACCTTATACCTGCGACACGTGGTGAATTGGTATCGGTGTATGGCGTACTCAAAGAAGATATTGACCCATTAGAAGTACTAAAAGAACACTATAAAAATGACCCATTTATCCGTATCCGTGAAACGCCTGTAGATATAAAAAGTACTGCGGGGACGCACTTTTGTGACATCTATGCAGCCAAAAATGGCAATGCTCTATTTGTTTCTTCTGCGATAGACAACTTATTACGTGGAGCATCATCTCAAGCACTCGCAGCGGCAAATTTGATGTGTGGATATGATGAGGGTAGGGGGTTACCTATAATCCCATATATGCCATAAACTTGGGTCCTTGTTGGATAGGGCAATAAAGTCAAAAAAAGATACAATACACCTAATGTACATTCTAGGAGAGATACTTGCTATTCAACAGCTACGAATTTATATTTATCTTCCTGCCCCTAAGCTTCTTCATCTATTTTTTCTTGTTACAAAAAAGATTTATGCTAGGTGCCAAAGGCTTTTTGGTCTTTGC
>JALSPX010000062.1 GCA_026985755.1 Sulfurovum sp.
ATGAGCCTTGATGTGCATCTGCCTCACATCTAACAATTATAGCAAGGTTCTACTTTGGAAGGTGTGGTATGAGGCTCTTAGCACCCAAACTGTAATCAGGTATATTATAGCAAGGTTCTACTTTGGAAGGTGTGGTATGAGTGAGGAGTATGCCAAGAAAGTCTTGGACGGATTATAGCAAGGTTCTACTTTGGAAGGTGTGGTATGAGTTTTAAATCCTCATCAAAGGAGCTGGCAGAATTATAGCAAGGTTCTACTTTGGAAGGTGTGGTATGAGGCTTTCCATCTTTCCATTTGTAGTTTTTAAATTATAGCAAGGTTCTACTTTGGAAGGTGTGGTATGAGTAGTGTTGCCGAAGAGATCCGCCGTTGCCTATTATAGCAAGGTTCTACTTTGGAAGGTGTGGTATGAGGTGTGTTTCTATTTAAATCTATTCCGTAATATTATAGCAAGGTTCTACTTTGGAAGGTGTGGTATGAGAGTTAACTACAGCAATTGTCAAAGCCACACATTATAGCAAGGTTCTACTTTGGAAGGTGTGGTATGAGAGCAAATTTTTGAAATTTTTCAAAAAATTTGACATTTTTATATCAATTTTAGTATAATAAAGAGTTGTTCTACTTTGGAAGGTGTGGACAATATGAGCGTCGGTTTCTGCCTACCGACTCAAGTATTCATTGCATTTGCAACCTGAATACTTGGAAAGGCAGACTTTCAAAACTCCAATATTAGCTGATTACCATACTCTACACTCTTATCGCTTTTAGAATATTCGTAATTTATGATGATTTCAGTTCTATCAAATTGCCTATCGGTAACAGTTAGAAGTCTAATTTCACCGTTTTTAGGTGCGAAGGATTTGACACGCTCTATTCTATCTTTAACCTGATGAATACCCCGTATTTGAGCTATATATACCGAATATTGGAGCATCACAAAACCCGACTGCAATAGTTTGCGTCTAAATACCGTATATCTATATCTATCACGCTTTGTTGATGTAGGTAAATCAAAAAAACAAAACAGATACATATATTTTCCTATTGGGGTGGGATGCATAGCATCTCCTCAAACGACAGTGTAGCGTCGGCAAGCATGGCAACTTTAAACGATCTCACCCCTATACGAATAGCTTCATCAAGGACATACAATCTTTGCAGTGATGGTATAAAAACTTGTTGATGTAACATGCTTAAAGCCAACTTTTTTAATGCAGGTGTTAAAGCAAAATCATCAGATGCCGATATTTCTTCAATATTTTCTTTGAATATTTTATCGGCACACCACCTATAAGGTTCGATGAGATCATCAGCCAATGCAAAAGGATTATAGTCTCTTCGATGAAAGATCGAAAAAAGTGGCAACATGCCGTTTTCTGCAATGGCAGAAGCAATTCTTGCCCTCAAGATAGCATAGGCATAGTTCAAAAACGAATTCATTGTATCATTAGGATTACCATAGACTTTTGGAACACGTGAAAAGTTTTCATCATTTACCAACCGCTTCCAATAAAACTTTGCCCAAGAACCCTCAACCCCCAAAAGCGATGTGGCACTTTTCGTTTTCAGGGCTTGTGTGCTCATTTTCTCTGCTTGCTCAAATTCGTTTATCAAAAAACCTTGTGATGATATTTTGTAGTAAATGATCTTTTGCCATAATGCAAGTTTAACCTTTTTGGTTAACTTGCTTTGATGGGAAACAATAGCACCTATCTGATGGTAAGATGAATATGGATTTGACAGTTGTAAAACAGGCATATGATCACTGGTTGAAGTCACAACTAGTGGTATATTCTTTTTTGCGATGACTTCTAAGGCTTTACCACTAATCTTAAAATCATAACTATCTATCAAGATAAAATTAATATCTTCCACTCTAAAGTGCGCCGCTTTTTCGGAGTTTTTTCGGATAGCTAAACGTTTGTTGTCAATGGAAATATCGAGGTGTTCTTGATTTGTTAAAAAGAGTGAACGCCATCCCATTTTAGCCACCTCTAACAGTTAGCGAATTTTACAATTCCAGTAATTGCAGCTTCTCCAATATATTCAAGCTCAAGTAAACTAGACAATGTAGGTCTAATTCTCGGCTTTTCTTTTTCTCCAATCTTTTTTTCTAAAGAATAATTTGCTGGTTCTAATTCAATTTTTCTGTTCGAACTATCATAGCCTATTAGATAATAATATCCACAATATTGCTTATGCATTATCCTTATAAGTGAATGTCGATACAATGCGACTATATATTTTTCGATATCTTGATATTTTGGCATTGCAGGATGAATTTTCACGGCTTTGAACTTGTTTTTCTGATTCTTAAATACCAATAGCTTCAAAAAACCCGAACCAGCTTTTCTAAAATATCCTTTAACATATAGTGCACTTTTTTCCTTTCCCTTTTTATATGCAGTCTGTTCATAAACTCTTCCTCTATACTTACGCTGTTCTCGCCTCACAACAACACGTTTTTGTTCTTCATATTCATCTTTAAACCGCATAGCAATGGATTCAAAATTTTCAATAGTTGGAAAAAGCTCCTCTTTTGGTATCCAGATGGGATTTTTGTCTTTTAGATAAGACTCTTTTAAAAGTGTCACATAACGCTGCAACATCGAACGGTCAAAATTGAGCATAATGAGTGCATCTATAGCATGATTATGATATTGTGACCGGTCTTTTTTGTATTGTGACAACCACCCTCTTCTAAACAGATTGGTCATGGATCCATTAATAGGAAGTACTTTGCTACGATACTCCTGTATTGTTAGCTTCTTATCCGTATTAAATCTCAACTGATCAACAAGTAAGGACATAATCGCTTTTACGGCATGATTTTGTTCTCCGGACATACGCTGATCCATACTGTGTATACGGTCTTCGGCATCTTTTTTGATAACATCTTTTGCACGAGTTTCAAAAATATGTCTTATTTTAATTTGAGATAAACTCATTTTTTGAGGTAGTTTGTCTTTTGCGGCTTTTGCTTTTTCTCTTTCTTCTTTTGTATACATGCCAATGTTTTTCTTTAAAACCCTAATGGCACTTTCTTCTGTATGACCAAGTGATTTTAAGTATTGTATCGGCGTCATATCCCTTTTTTGACTTTGGTTGACTTTTTTATCGAGTAGTATTTTGTTATCGAGTCTATTGTCGTGTATCCAGGTTTGAGGGATGATGTGAGCAGCCTTTAAACAAATGGGATTATTTGTTAAAATACATCTTGCCGAAGCCCTTTTTCCTTCCTTGTCAGGAAATAACTTGCCTCCTTGCTGCACAAAAAGTTTCAATCTCTCTCTTGCTCCTTTCGGTGCTTTTTCTCCATCTTTTTCATGCTCTTCTAAAACTTGCGTGATCTGTTGGTTTAATTCTGTATTCTTTTGAATTCTTTTTTCAATCTCTTCTTTCTCTTTTGTACTCAAAATTTCTCTGGTCGTTTCAAAGACGATCCTGTCGGGCTCTCCGTATTTTTGTACCAATCGGTTAAATAGAAATATAAACTCTTTGATGATGGTATCTTGGTAAGGATTGTTAATACCTTTTCTTTGTTGTTCCGCTTGGTAAAGCTTGAAATTCAAATACTTTCTATAGTATCTTTTTTGATTGGTCAACGCATTCGGGAAAGACTCGGACAATGCTGTTTGAAAATCTTTACCTTCGATCATCTGAGGCAAAATCTTCCTATAAGTTTTATTGTGGCATGGTGCAGGCTTACCTGTATCCGACAATGATAATGTATCAACATCATTCTCACTAACCACTGTATCATATGTATGGAAAATATCTATCAGTTTCCCTCTTAATGTATCCGGGTCTTTATAAACTAGCATGGTAAATTCAATGCTATCTCTTAAATCATCATTGGATTGTAAAGCTTCTTGTAGCGGTTGTGATAAATTTAAAAACCTCAAATGACCCGGCATTCTCAAAACAATGGCACTACCGGGTTTTTCTTTATGTTTAAATTGCTTGAAAATAAATTTATTTTTCTTGGGCAAATAGCCTTTGCTCTTGAGTTTCGTGATCAATTTGTTTGCAGTAATCTCAGCTTTTTTATTGGCACCTTTTTGTGTGATCATTTCCATAAGAATAAAAATAAAAGTGTCAAAATCCAAGCCAGTATCTATAAGCTTAAATTCTCTTATAACTTGACCATCACTATCAACTTCTACGATAATAGAGTGAAGCAGTTGTGCTATCCTTGTTTTTTCCGCATCAATAGAGCTTATAGGATGTCTTTTAAGGTCTTCGCCACTTAAACATAAACCTATTTTGTCTTCAAACGATGGCTGCACACCCTTAAAAGTAATGAGTTTGACATAATTTTCCATAAAAGATTTAGAATAGATCGGA
>JALSPX010000063.1 GCA_026985755.1 Sulfurovum sp.
AGATTTTTTGGTGGAAAACTGCCAAACATCGGTAAAAATACAGCAGAAAAGAAGCTAGATGATGACACACTTGTAGAGTGTGAAAAATGCGGTACCTACGTAACAGTCAAAGAGAGTATTATTGTGCATGGTAAATATTATTGTTCTAAAGCGTGTAGTATATAAATAAAGGAGTGTAAAATATGATAATTATAGGTCATCCATGGGTTCAAAGCCCCAAATTTTGTAAAGTATTTGCAAAAGAGGAGATTAAAAAGCTCACACCTAAAGATATTGTTCTTTTAGAACCATTGGTCGATTCACAAATGTTAGCAACACATTGTCAAGAGAATAACATTGCATTTGCAGTCACAGTCAACTCTTTAAAAGAGGCTATTTTTGCAAATGCCTTAAAAGCCACCTATATGATATGTGAAGAGGATGATGCCTTAATCATTCAGCCTATTGCACAAGAGTATCTATTTGATACACGTATATTGGTACTGATACATGATGAAAAAGAGATAGCAAAAATAGCTCGTAGTGGCATAGATGGCGTGATTTTTCCTGCTGCTATTTACTAACATTTTATGAAGCAAGATTTTTTAACCTATAAAATTACCTATACCATTATAGCACTTAACCTGCTTTCCTATCTCGTTTCTTCACTCTTTAGTGGAGACATTATCGATATTGATATTACAGCGTTAGCGAATTTAGGCGCGATATATGGGCCTGCAGTAGTACTCTATCACGAATGGTGGAGACTTCTTACCGCTATGTTTCTTCATGGTGGCATGATTCATTTACTTATGAATATGTTCTCATTGTATCTCATCGGTAGAGGTGCGGAGCAGTACTTTGATACAAAATCCTATTTGGGTATTTATTTTTTCTCTGGCATTATTGGTGGTCTTGTTTCTATCGTGATGCATCCTGCATCTGTTGGTGTAGGTGCTAGTGGTGCTATCTTTGGTGTTTTTGGTGCATTGGCAGGATTTTTTATAGCGCACCGCGAACAAATAGCAGCACATACAAAAGCATTTATGAAAGAGTTTGCAATTATTATAGGCATAAACATTGTCATAGGCTTTTCTATTGCATCTGTAGATGTCTCTGCACATGTAGCAGGACTTGTGGCAGGGTTTATTGGGGGATATATGGTATCCAAAAATTCAAAATGGCTATTTTTGTATGCCTTTATCATGGTATCTATTGCAATCTTGATAGCCTACTATTTACAAGGTCAGTATGCAAAACCCATACTATAATCTATTATTATCTCTTTTACTCTTTGGATCTACAGCATGCAGTGTAGACCCTATAGACGCACCAAAAAGTGAAGTCCTTCGCTTAGAAATCTTGTTACGTACATTAAATACGGTGAACACAGACGATGAAAGCAAGCAACTCTCAAAAGATATTTTTAGAACAACTAATCTGCTAACCAAAAAGTTTGAACTTACCTCCCCTCCTCTATGGCATAATTTTTTGGTAAATGTAGGGTTACGTCAAAAAGGTCTCTGTTTTCATTGGTCTGATGCACTCTATCTACATCTCAAACAACAAAAATATACGCACTTCTCTTTTCATCTTGTAGGTGCGAATATAGGGAGTTATTTTCTAGAACATAATGCACTGGTAGTTAGCAATAAAAAAGGGAAAATTGCCAATAGTATACTCATCGATCCATGGAGAAACTCAGGAAAACTCTACTTTTCTAAAATAGAAGATGACACATCTTATAGCTGGCAACATAGATTAGATAGAGGGTGCGAGTAGCTCTACTGCATAACCTCGTCTTCACCCGCTCCTACTTCTCGTAGCTCTACTTCTTCTGCATGTTTTGCCTCTGCTTCTTCTACAGAAAGTGTCTCTTGTGATTTTTCATTTTCTTGTGCAGGATCTCCCTCTTGTACTTGAGATTGCTGCTCTTGGTTTGGTGCTGTTGGCTCTTCGCCACTATTTAAAGGCGATGTAGTCTCTTCTACATTACCCTCTTCATCATTCATGTTGGGATTTCCGTCTCTCGTATTCTCTTCTTGAGATGCCTCTACATATTCTTGATTATCCTCTGATTCAGGCATCATCTCTGAGGGCATCTGTTCTGTAGGCATCTGCGGTTCACCTAATTCTCCTGTCATCTCTGCTGGTGGTGCATCGTGATACTCAGGCACAGCAAGACGTTCTACCTCACCTTCATCTGCAACCGCTATATTCAAAGAGAATAAAAAAAACGAAACTGTACTATACAAAATAACTTTAAACATGATTTTTCCTTTATTATTTATCGGTATGAGAATTATTCTACACTATTTTTATCAAAAAGGCAAATAGATTTTATCCACTAGCTCATTATGCTCGAGCTTAGCATCCGAATCAATGGTAATCCCTCCACCACTTTTATAATAGAGCTTTCCTTTCTCTTTCTCTATAAAACGTATCATTACTCCCGAACGAAGGCTTTCCCCATCAAATACACCAAACACACCAGTGTAAAACCCTCTGTCAAAGTTTTCTACCTGATTGATGATGTCTACTGTACTCTTTTTAGGTGTACCTGTAATAGACCCAGCAGGTAAAAGCTGTGAAAGCAGTGAACCTATGTTGTCTCTCCAATCCTCTGGGAGTTTTGCCGTTATTTTAGAACTTACTTGGAGTAACTCTTTTTTACCCGCTTTTATCTTTTCTACATAACGAAACTTCTCTACTTTGACTTTAGAGCCTACAATGCCAAGGTCATTACGCATCAAATCTACTATCATCACATGCTCTGCCATCTCTTTTTCATCTGCGAGTATCTTCTCTTTTGCTTGGGAGATGTTCGCATCTATCGTCCCTTTCATAGGGTAAGTGGCTATGGTCTCTCCCACTATCTCCACAAAACGTTCAGGAGAAAAGCAGATAAATTCATCTTTAAAATAGAGCTTGAACTTAGCACGTGCATAGGTAAATATTTCTTTGAGAGAGTAGTTGGTCTCTATGGGGGTTTTAAAAGTAAGGTTGAGCAGATAGGTATTACCAGAGCGTATCTGTTTGAGTATTTTATTGAAAGCTTTTTTGTAGGTAGTAAAAGCCACAGGTGACTTAGAAAATGTAAAATCTTTAGTACGCTTCTTCACAGGATAGTTACGCCAATCTTCCAGCTTGTAGTAGATGTCTTTATCTAACTTATCGAGTGCCTGCACAAAAATTTTACTTTGGTCGTAGGAGATAATGAAGAGAAAAGGGGTACGCGACTTCCCTAACTTGTCTATCATTTTATAAGGGTCAGGCGTTGAAAATACACCACTATTCTTTTTATAAGGGTCAGGCGTTGAAAATATACCACTATTTTTCACTATCTTTGAGACAAGTGAACGAGAAACACCAAGATGTTTGGCAATATTCGCTTGCGTATAGCCATCTTGGAGTGCTAGAGAGATAGCATGGTTTCTCTCTTTCCCTCTAAAGTGTTGCCCTAGTGTTTTGCTAAAAGCTATGGATTTTGTGCCATCATGCGTCAGTACCTTTTGTTTTTGTATCTCAGAAAGTGTCTTTAGTTCTTCATCGTTTAGCGCTACGCCTATCATCTCTTGGATGTTCTCATAGTCTAGCTCTGCAAGTAGTTTAGAGTGCAGGGTACAGGATGGAGGTGTTTGTCCATTGGCTATGAGGGCTGCCAGCGTGTAGGGGTACTCTCCCACACGTGTTGCCAAGCCAGCCTCTATGGGGTTTTGCTCTATGTAGCGTATGAGTGTGTAATAGTAGGCTTCGGAGTTTATGTACCTAGAGTAGAACCTTCCTTGCCAAAAATGCCCAGAACGTTTCTGCTTTTTGTTCGCATAGATAGCGTAATTGGAGTTGATATGCTTCATAAAAAGTGAAAGGTTTTCCCTGCTAGTCTCTACCAAAAGATGAAAATGATTAGACATCAAACAGTAGTCATGCAACACCACCCCATAAGCCTTACACGCCTTACAAACAATGCCCAAAAATACCTCATAGTCACCATCTTCTATAAAGATGTCACTACGGTTCACCCCACGGTTGATGACATGGTGGTAACCTGCTAAGTCAATGCGTGGTCGTCTGGGCATAATGCGTCCTTTTGGGTTTAAGTGGTATGATTATACCATAAATATAAGGTATATTTTCAACGCCTGACCCTTAAATGACCCTTAAATCGACCCTTAAATCTAGTATACTACCTTTCCACCATTAATGCGAATATAGCCATTTTTTATTGGTTTGAGAAATCTTGGAAAGATTATACCTGAGGACTTGAGTATCTTCTCATTCTTTTGGTGGATACCATTTTGGTGGACTTTTCTTTGAATCTCTATTTCGTGATTTGGGATATAAGTATTAGTAT
>JALSPX010000064.1 GCA_026985755.1 Sulfurovum sp.
ATGCGTTGTTACTCTTTCTCACCTTAGCTACGGCTAGGGTTTCAAAAGAGTGCCTAGCCTAGACGAAAGCTAGTGATGTTGTGAACGTCTAGGTTAATCAGAGGGTTCAATTCCTAAGGCCTTATTTTTTGCTAAGCTATCCTCATCTTCGATGATGATAGCAAATGGTATTGGTTTTTCGAGTACTTTTATCTTCTCTTTTGCCAAATAAAGTGGCTTGTTAGATTTGATATGTAACGTTTGATTATCAAAAGTAAATTCTATTTTTGCACTATTGGATGCTTCATGCAAAAAAACAGTAAGCGTATAGATAAAACTAAGCCAACGCAGTGTCTCCTTGGAGGGCAAAAGTATCTCATATTTTTCGTAGAGTGGTATATGAATGAGTTGTTTCCCATGCATGCGTAGAAGCAGAGCAATGGTGATACTCTCTTGATGCGTAAATCCATAATTTAATTCTTGCATAGCGATATAGAAAGCATGCTGGTGTGCTTTGTATATGGTAAGGGTTTTCCCAATATTTGAAAGCTTCAGTGCCCATAAAAGTTCTTTGGCGTGAATTTTGTTATCTTGAATCTCTTTTTGGAATATTTCGTAAAGTTTAAGAGCCAAAGAGAGTTTTACTTTTCGTTTTTTTTCCATGGTTACAAGCGGTTTGAATCTATCTAAAATAGAACGAACACTTGGATTGGCTGTACGTGGGAAATGAAGATTGTCTTTTTTGAGAAGTTGTTCTAAAAATACACCTTCTCTCACGCCCACAGAGGAGGTAGTAACGCTTTTTGCTCCTATACAGGAGAGTATTTCTGTAAAAATAAGTGTGCCTTCTCGTATGGTGTCGTAGCGGCTTTTTTTTAACCCAAAATGTTTAAGATTTTTTGCACTGCTTTTTGGTATAGCCTCAAGATAAGTCATATGGTCACTCATTGTGTAAGAAAAGGCATGTAGTTTATCTAATGGATAATGTGTGCGTTTCATAATACCTTTAGAGAGTGTTCTAGCAGTGCCTCCAATGCCTATAGCCAAAGTATCTCTAAAAGTAGAAGGAAGAGATGCAAGCTCTTGGTGTATGTATGCTTTGGCATTTTTGAGAATGGTACTCTTTTTGTCGCTTGAATCAAAAAAAAGTTCTTTGAGTCGTACGGTACCAAGATTAAGAGAGTAGGTCTCAATAATAGAGCCATTTTTGAGTAGTGCTAAATCAGAAGAACCTCCACCTATGTCTATGGTAATACCATGATGTATAGGTAGTAGGTTGACAGCAGCAATGGCTCCGAAACGAGCCTCTTTAAGCCCATCAATGATATGAATAGAAAGCCCGAGCTCTTGTTTGATCCATTGGGTAAATTCTTTTGCATTTGGGGCATCACGTAAGGCAGAGGTGGCTACACAAATGGTTTTTTTAGCTTGGTATTTTTCTATAGTATGTAAAAAAGATTTGAGTGTGAGATAGGCTCGTGTGATACCAATAGGCTGCAAATAGCCTTCTTTGGCATAAGCACCTTCACCTATGCGTACTTTAGATTTTTGTTCGCAAATAAGATGAAAGCCATAACGACTTGTTTTTTCAAAAATAACAAGTCTGGCAGAGTTTGAACCGATATCAATGACAGCAGTTCTTTTTTTCATAAATTTAAGACTCTAACTCTTCTTGGAGCTTATTGTATTTAAACATAAGTTCTTCCACATTTTCGACATTATCAGGGTCTGAGATGATACAATCAACAGGACACACTGCAATACACTGAGGCTCATCGTAGTGACCGACACACTCAGTACATACATCTGGATCAATAATATAGATGGGATCATTCTCTTCAATTGCTTCGTTTGGACACTCTTCTCTACATGCGTCACATGCGATACATTCGTCAGTTATTACTAATGCCATATTTGTTACCCTTATGCGAATTATCTTCAACTCGCTAGTTATTTATAGGAGTTATAACTCAAGAAAGCTTATGCCTAAATTAAAAGTATGAAAAATAAATGATTTTAAAAAAGTTTGGCAAAAAGTGTGCTCAATAAAGACCACATCCAACGAAAGTGTAGCACCAATGTCTTAGGAGATAAAACTAAGTTATTTTTTTAGGAAAGCAAAATCTATAGCCACGTCTTCTTACTGTTTCAATAGTAGAAATATCAAGAGGTTTATCCATCTTTTGACGTATTTGATTAATCGCTACTTCTATCACATTGGGTGTTACAAGTTCTGGTTCTTCCCATATCGCATCTAGCAGTTGCTCTTTTGAGACAATTTGGTCTTTATGCATCGCTAAGTGTGTCAATACCTCAAACGGTTTGCCTTTGAGCTCTATCTCTTCACCTTGATAGATGATTTTTTCTTCTTCAGGATTAATGATTAGGTCTTCAATTTCAATGATGTTTGAAGCGCCAAAACGCAACTTGGCTTCTATACGTACAAGGAGTACATCATAATCTAAAGGTTTACGTATAAAATCATCTGCTCCTGCTTTGAGGGCTTCTATTTCACTCTCTTTATAGGTATCCAAGGAAAGTACAATGACAGAGGTTTTGTGGGCTTCTTTTTTTATCTCTGCAATGAGTGAAATATTTATGTCACTTGTCTGCTCCCAACCCAATAAAACAAGGTCATAATTTCTAATATCAAGATAATATTTTGCATCATTTATATTTTCAGCGAGGTCACACTGATATTCTGATTCAATAAGTGTTTTTGAAAGTGTCTTGCTAAGTTCAACATCACTTTCAATAATCAGTACTCTCATTCTAAGACCCTTTATTTAAGATTTATTTAATATTATAGCATAAATTTAGGGGGTTTTTAAAATTTTTAACCCAAAGTATAGATTTTTAATGTGAAAGAGAAAACTCCCATGTATGACTTAGCGCTACAGAACAGTGAGGTAATATTGTTGGTTTCGCAATTTTGATATAGAGAGATATTAATTGAGGGTAGGTGGAGTATATCGCAGTTTTAATGCCGTATAACGCATCTTCTAAGAGTATATAACGTTTCTCTTTCAATTCATTTTGTACCAGAACAACGATATCAGCATAATCAATAAAGTTTTCTTTGTCGTAGGTATACTCAGCTCGTATATCAATAATTACGGGCTGAGGTCTATCACGTTCAAAGTCAAGCAGACCAATAATGACATCGAAGGTGAGTGCATCAATATGTATAGTCATTTATACACGTACTTCCTCTTTTTTGAAAAGTCTTACAATGTTTGGAATATGTTTATACGTAATCATGAGTGCTATCATCCAAATAGGGGCATGAGAACCAATGCCTGGTACTTCAGGATACAACACATAAGATGCCATAATAAATGCAGCCAAGCCAATAAGTGAGGCCAAAGAAGAGATTTTGAGCCCTTTGGCGGCACCTAGCCAAACTGCAATGGCAATAAGCGCAGGTATGGGCATCATAACAAGTAGCACACCAAAGCCCGTTGCTACACCTTTACCCCCTTCAAAAAATAAAAAAGCTGAGAAGCAGTGACCCATCACTGCAAGTACTGCAATCGTCCAAAGTACACCCTCAGGTGCACCAAGCATTTTGGCTACTATAATAACAAGTACGCCTTTAATCGCATCCAAAAAAAGTGTGATTGCACCTAATTTTTTTGCAAGTTTGGGGTCCTTTTCTTTTACGACACGTAGTACATTCGTAGCACCTATATTGCCCGAGCCAGATTCTTTGATATCGACACCTGCAAATTGTTTGGCCAGAAGATATCCAAAAGGGATACCAGCGATAAGATACGCAGCAAGATAGAGTAAGATGTTTTGGTTTGTAAAGAAGTCCATGTTTATTCCACAATTTTTATTTATCCCAAAATGTTGGCAATCCTATTGCATATTTTGGGTTTGATAGTGCAATTTTAGCCGAATTTAGCTAAAATAACTACAATTATACCTAAGGGATGTTAATGAGTATTGATTATAAAAAAGAGATACATAGACTTAAAAAAGACCTAGATGTCACCGTAGTGGCACACTACTATCAACGTGATGAAGTCTTTGAAATGGCAGATATCACAGGAGATTCTTTAGAGCTGGCACGTCGCTGTCAAGCCAATGACAATGAATGGGTCGTTTTTTGTGGTGTGGGTTTCATGGGACAGTCGGTTAAAGTAATAGACCCTGACAAACGTGTACTTATGCCTAAAATCGCTTGTTGTGCGATGGCTCGTATGATGGATGGCTCTTACTTTGAAGAGTCTGTGCAGTATATGGTCGAACGTGGCATAGACAGAGAAGATATCTTACCTATTACCTACATCAACTCCGATGCTTCAGTGAAAGCAAAAGTAGGAGAGATGGGCGGGTATGTATGTACC
>JALSPX010000065.1 GCA_026985755.1 Sulfurovum sp.
GAGGCGAGACTTACACTGCTTGCTGTAAAGCATAGATTAAAAAAATTTCATCATACCTCGGAAAGTTTTGTTTTGGTTGACATAGGAGGAGGCTCTACTGAGCTTATCTTTAGCTATGGTAAGGAGGTGATATCCAAGAGCTTCCCTATAGGTATTGTTACTATTGCACAGAGTTATGAACATTTAGATAAAATAGAAGAAGCACTGTTTACTGAGATGTACGATATGCACACTTTTTGTGCAGGAGTGTATGCAAAAAAAGAAAAACCTGATATTTTTGTGGCAACAGCAGGTACACCTACTACTGTAGCGGCTATGAAACTTGGATTGAATTATGAAACTTATAATCCAGATAAAATCAATGGTACAACATTGCAAAAAGAGGAACTAGATTTTTACCTAAAAAAATTACTCAATATGCCTTTTGAAGAGCGTGAAATAGCAGTGGGTACGGGCAGGTCAGACCTTATTACTGCAGGGATACTTATCTACAAACAACTTTATATGTTGTTAGCATTTGAATCTTGTATGGTGATTGATGATGGTTTACGTGAGGGGGTAGTGATAGATAGGTGTAGAGGTGCCCTTAAGTAGATGCACAAACCAAAGTCAAATAAATAAAAAGGAAAAATCTGAAAGTTTGTGCACCATTAGAAGTGCATATTTATAAAAAGGGAAAGAACATATGCACTTCATGGGAGAATTATAGTGTAAAAAATGTCAAAAAATGTCAAAATCACCCTATGCAATGAATTCTAATAATTTTTTGCTATAATCAGACAAAATACTAATATAATGGAGTGTGTAATGGCACAAATGTCTGGTGCACAAATGGTGTGTGAAGCGATTATTGCTGAGGGTGTAAAGACCGTATTTGGTTACCCTGGTGGCGCTATCATGCACGTGTATGATGAAATATATAAGCAAGAGGGGTTCGAGCATATCTTGAACCGTCACGAGCAAGCCTCTGTTCACGCAGCAGATGGCTATGCAAGAGCTACAGGTGAAGTAGGGGTAGCGATGGTTACTTCTGGACCAGGGTTTACCAATGCAGTCACAGGACTCGCAACGGCATACATGGATTCTATTCCATTGGTGGTTATTTCTGGGCAAGTGCCATTGGCACTTATCGGAACAGATGGTTTCCAAGAGATTGATGCAGTAGGTATCTCTCGTCCTTGTACCAAACATAACTTTTTGGTGCGTACCTTAGAAGAGTTGCCACGTGTGCTTAAAGAAGCATTTTACATTGCACGTTCAGGACGTCCAGGGCCTGTACTTGTAGATATTCCTAAAGATATTACTGTGGACATCGGCGAGTTTGTCTATCCTGATTCTGTTGATATTCCTACGTATAAACCTACCTATAAAGGGAACAAAAGACAGATAGAAAAAGCGGTTGAAGCCATTAAAAAAGCAAAAAAGCCTCTACTTTATATTGGTGGGGGTGTTGTACTTTCTAATGCCTATGAACTTGTACGTGAACTAGCCAAAAAGACACAAATACCAGTGGTCGAAACGCTAATGGCAAGAGGGGTTATGGGTGCAAAAAACCCATTGCTACTGGGGATGCTTGGAATGCATGGAAATTATGCATCCAATATGGCAATGTCTGAGACGGATTTGGTCATCTCTTTGGGTGCACGGTTTGATGACAGGGTCACAGGTAAACTTTCTGAATTTGCAAAATATGCGGACATTATTCATGTGGATATTGATGCAGCAAACATTGGGAAACTTGTGGATGTGGACTATCCTATCGTCGGTGATGTGACAGAGGTACTTGAAGCGATGCTTCCACAACTAGATGATGTAGATACAGACCGTTATGAAGCATGGAGAAATATTCTAAAGCGTTACGATGAGCTTCACCCTCAGTCTTATGTAGATTCAGATGAAGTTATCAAGCCTCAGTGGGCTATCGAGCGTATCGGTGAGCTTATCGGCGAAGATGCGATTATCACTTCAGATGTGGGGCAGCACCAGATGTGGGCAGCACAGCACTATCCATTCGATAGACCACGCCAATGGATAAACTCTGGTGGACTAGGGACTATGGGCTTTGGTTTTCCTGCGGCACTTGGTGCCAAACGTGCATTTCCTGAAAAGACGGTTGTCAATGTCACAGGAGATGGATCTATCTTGATGAATATGCAAGAGTTGGTGACCGCGGCTGAGTACAAAATACCAGTGATTAACATGATTCTTAATAACCATTTCTTAGGGATGGTACGTCAATGGCAAACATTTTTTTATGAGAAGCGTTACTCTGAGACGGACTTAACATTTCAACCAAATTGGAAAGCATTGGCTGAGGCGTGTGGAGGTATCGGTTATGATGTTAGCACCAAAGCAGAATTTGATGCAGCCATTAAAGATGCGATTAAGCAAGATAAAGTTTGTTTTATGAATGTTGCAGTAAACCGTTTTGAAGATGTACTTCCGATGGTTCCATCGGGTGGAGCACTCTTTAACATGATGTTACCACAAACGACAAAAGGAGATGCATAATGGCAAATCTAGCAAATGAAAGACGTGTTATCTCTGTAATTGTGATGAATGAAAGTTCTGTACTTTCTCGTATCACATCACTTTTTGCAGCACGTGGGTATAACATCGAATCTTTGACAGTAGCACCTATCCCAGATAGCGATATGTCACATATCACCATAGCAACAAAAGGTTCTTCTAAGCTTATGGAGCAAATAACCAAACAGCTACATAAGCTTATCCCTGTCTATAAGGTCATAGAACATGAAGAGATGGTAGAAAAAGAGATGGTATTGGCAAAGTTCCCTATCGCTGAAAATCTTGCCGATATCTCTGTACTCTCTGCTGCTTACAATGGCGGAGTAGTCAATGTAGGTAAAGAGATGATTATCGTGATGGTAGCAGATGAACCTAAGCGTGTGAAACACTTTATCGAAGCAGCACAGCGTTATAATCCTTGTGAGATTGTGCGTGGTGGTGTGGTGGCTATAGAACGTTAATTAAACCTTGCACTCGTTCCCACTCTCCTGAGTGGGAATGCATATTTCAGTTTGCATTAAAAATAAATTTTTTTATAGCTTGCAGTGATATATGCATTCCCACGTTAAACATGGGAACGAGGTTTTATTTTACCAAAGGATTTTCCTTATGACCTACAAACTCTCCGAAATCACAAAAAAACTCAACCTATCATGTAATGTCAATGACATCGAGATAGATGGTATTCACACCTTAAGCGAAGCCACATCTACACAACTGAGCTTTTTTACCGATGCGAAATATGCGTCACAACTTCCCCATACAAAAGCAGCCGCAGTCTTTATCGATGAAAAACATGCACTACTATTGCCCAAAACTACTATAGCACTCATTACAGATGAAGCCTACTTACAATTAGCCTATGCGTCTAAGTTTTTTGCACATCAGATTATCACCAAAGGTGGACATCCTAACCTAGGTGAAAACTGTGATGTAGACAAGCGTGTACGCTTTGGAAACAATGTAACAGTGGGTGACAATGTCACTATTATGGCAGGATGCTATGTGGGTGACAATGTAGTCATAGGGAGTAATACCTTACTTTACCCTAATGTAACACTCTATTATGGTACACGCATAGGTGCGAATTGTATTATCCACGCGGGTACTGTGGTAGGGTGTGATGGTTATGGTTTCGCCCATACCAAACAGGGCGAACATGTAAAGATATACCAAAATGGCAATGTCGTGGTAGAAGATGATGTCGAAATAGGTGCGAACTGTGCTATAGACAGAGCGGTATTTGGTACGACGTACATCAGAAAAGGTACAAAATTAGACAATCTTATACAGATAGCACACAACTGTGATATAGGGGAGCATTCCCTTATGGCAGCACAGGTAGGGCTAGCAGGGTCAAGTACTTTGGGGCGAAATGTAGTCATGGGTGGACAGAGTGCTACAGCTGGACATTTAGAAGTAGGTGCATTTGCGACTATTGCAGGTAAAGGTGGTGTCACCAAGTCACTTGAAGGTGGCAAGATGTATGCAGGTTTCCCCGCCATAGAGATAAAGCTCTGGCGTAAGATGCAAGCTAAACTTATGAGGCTTGTTAAGAGTCGTTAACTTTTTGTGTTATAATAATTACAAATATCTGTAGGGTGTGTTTTTACACACCATGTGAGGTATTTTGGGATAATATAACAATTTCGCCGAAAGGCTTAAAAAACGTAAAGGACTTTACATGAGCGGACAAGTTACAAATATAGACGAAATGACACTAAGCGGTACAAAAGATGGTAAAATCACCATTACAACAGTAGCAGAGCCTTATGGACCAAAGAGTGAGAGTGTGGCA
>JALSPX010000066.1 GCA_026985755.1 Sulfurovum sp.
TAGGACAATACCCAGCTGTTTGCTTGAGGCATCGAAGTGCTCTATCGCGATACTCTCATTGGTTTTTAGGTTGGTCACTGTGAGTCTGCCTACCTTATGGATATCTTCCATACTGTATTTGAAGTGCTCATCGATATAGGTGTTTTCATCCAGTTTTTGTTTTTCACCACGCAAAGAGATACCATTAAAGACAATCCTGCCTACACCATCACTGTCAGAGATGACATCTTTGTTATTGACATAATAGGTATCAAAGCCCTCTCCCCCATAGAGCAGATCTACAGCTCCATCATCTTTACCACCACCATAGCCTCCTATGAGGACATCATCACCTTTACCGCCATAGAGGGTATCCATGCCTTTGCCGCCTTCTAGGTGGTCGTTGCCTGCTCCAAAGCCTTTGATATCACCATGCAGTATGTCATTGCCATCATCTCCATAGAGATGGTCATCTCCTTGCATACCATAGATGGTATTGTCCTCTTTTGTACCAAAGACCACTCTGTCTTTACCTATATCATGAGGATTTGCATATTGAGGTGTTGTCTCTTGGAGGTCTCTATAGAGGGTATTGCTGTTTGTGTCGTGTATCTTTTGCATATATGCATCTAGATAATCTTTTTTTTCTTCTGTGGAGTAGTTTTTAGCCTGTGTCTCTTTATAAGGGGTATAATTATCATTGTTTAACACAATAGGTGTATGGTGTGTGAGTCCATACATCACCGCATTAGACTCTTGTGCCATACTCAAAAGCTCCTCTTTAGAGAAGGTATTGAGATTAAGTATGCCTTGTCCTTGACTCTCTTGGAGGGTTTGCTCCAAGAGTTTCTCTACCTCTTTATGGTTGTTAAAATCCACATTGAGCTCTTTATCTGTTTTACCTAGGGCTTTGGCACAATAGTAAGCTACATTTGACACACCTGCCTCGGGTGCTTTGGGGTCTTGCAGTGAGGCAAAAGAGGCAATATCTTTGGTCATCGTATCTATATCTTTGCTTCTAAACAGAGAAGAAAGCTGTGTATGATATATTTCAATACTTTGGTTAAACCCTGTCATCATATGGTCTTTAAAGGCACCATCTTCTTGATAAAAGGGTGCCAGTATTACCTCTTCTCCTAGATGTGCACTCTCTTTGGCATCTGAGGTCATATTTTTATACACACCCACACCTAGATTGACTGCTTCTAGGGCAACAAATCTGCCTTTGCTTGCGGCTAAAAATCCGTTATCAAAGTTATCTCCACCCATCGCTGTACCTGTACCTGAGACGAAATCTATCCCTTGATGAAAAGAGTGTATACGGCTCTCATCTCCATGGTGTATCTCTTTCATCACTTCATTGCGTCTGACACCAAAAGGATTATAGGCATAGGTTTCCAGCCCCTGTTCATAGCCTACCACCTGAGAGAGCGAGCCACCCAAAGAGTGCCCCATGACTTCTGTATCGGCATTAAGGTGTATGGTTTTACCATCACTGTTTTTTACGCCATAGATTTTTAAATCACTGGCATAGGCTCTGGCATCTTGCATTTGTGCAGTGGCTTTCCCAAATGCCATCTGCCCATCTGCTACCACAAGGTCATCATATCCAGCCCCACTGGCTTCAAACTCTGTGCCTCTATAGAGCAGTTTGGTCTTGCCTGTAGATTTCTCTTGCATAAACATCGCTTGCATGCCTGAATCGGTGGTTTTGAAGTCGAGGATTTGGTGGGTTTTTAGGAGGTTTAGCATGGTTTGTTTTCTGTCTTCTGAAATGCCTGTTATGTCTTTTGGATTACTATCAATATATCTTGTAAGCTCTTTCGTATCATTCGACAACAATAAATCATTTAATGTTGGATATTTTTTATCTTTATCGTCTTCATAGTTTTCTAATTTTGTATATGCAAACTCTGAAAGCAATCCATTGGTTACTGTGTTTTTATTTATATTCATGTATTAGCTCCTATATTTTTTTCGAAAAAATTTGCGAAAAATTTCTCCACTAGTGTAACTAGACTTTATATTTACCCCGATACCATTCGCTCCATGCCAATGTAAGAATTTATATCTAAACCTACTCTCTTCATCTTTTACGGGAAAATCTATTTCTAAACCTTTAGCTAAAAGCTTATTCTTTTTTGTATCTAAAAACGATATTATCTTTTCATTATAAAAATAATGCTTTTCCACCTGTGTTAAAACTTGGTACCTTGCTTTAAAGTCTTCTATCCCACTGATATTATCGTATTTAATACTTGGTTTATTTAGATATACTCTTGTATATCCCATATCTTTTTTATAATTGTCAATTATTTTTCCATCCTCAACAACAAAAGAACCAAACATATAAAGCTCAATAAAATCACGTACTTTATACGCCTGCTTGAAATGAGAAAAATCTTTTTGGGTTGACAAATATCCAGAATTTTCTCTCATATATCTTGCATCCACCCCTAAGCTCTCAACATTTCCTTTATCATTTTTCTCAGGATACGCAAAAATCTGTTCTTTCATTTTAAAAGTTTGATAGTAAGTTTTTATCCCCTTTTGAATAAGCAAATCATAAAAAGGTGCAAAGAAGATGAGTAAAAAAAGTACTGTGGCTAATAAAGGTGTTGGAAGTTTACGAAAATAGGAGACTCTCTTAAAAAACTTGGCTAAAAAGATGCCTACAAATAGAGCCAAAAGAAGATACCCCAAATTAACGCCTATCACCATCAATCCATATGACATCTGCTTTTCCCTCTATATCATTTTTAATTTATTATACCACAGCATATATGAGTGTTGGGGTCACATTACCCTACCCATCCCCACGCCAAGCGATGGGAACGAGAGGGGTGGGTATGGCAATTATCGTGGGTTACCCAACAAGCGGTGCGATAGCAATCGCCCCCTACTCACACTCTATCTCAATATTCGCCGTACACTTACAGCTCTCTTTGTCTTTGTTTTTCCAGGTTTCTCCAGAGTTTGGTACATAGGCTTTACCCTCATATACACACATGTATTCTAGTTCGTCTAGGTCTGTGACTTTTTTCTTATCTCTTGTAGTGAAGACCTCTTCTATTCGCTTCGCCCCTTTGTATGGTGCACAGGCACCTGACCTCGTCTCTTCATAGCCTAGAGGGGCTATAATAAATTGATAGTTCTTAATATCTCCACTCTTTGTATCAACCTTTCCGTTTTCTACAGCCACCTCATACTGCATACATTCAGCTGAGCGTGAATATGAATATAAAGCATAAAGAGTAAAGTATTTCCCATCTCCTTTAAGTATAGCAAAAAAAGATCGAAAACCATAGGGACTAGATGATAATCGTCTACTATAGCCTTTGGTTGTGCAGTATTTATCTTCTGTCTCTATAATCGCTGCTCCTGTAGTACGTCCATCATCAGAATTTCTCGCATAGACCACATTCCCTCCTGTCTCTGAACGGTAGATACCATTAAGTTTAGGAGGGTTATTGCCCAGCTGGAGATTGACGGTGACGCCTCTGTCCTTGGCTATTTTGAGGATACGTTTGACACCTTCAGAATTGACAACGTTTTCTAGGTTGGCGAATTTACCGTTTTCGAAAGGTTCGTCAGGTTTTACATCACTAGAATCTACAAATCCATCTTTATCTTTATCTGCTGTAGGGATTTTACAATCACCTTCATTTTTACTATTGCTACCACCTCCACAAGCTGTGAGTGTGATGATAGCTATTGTGCTTATTAATAAGTAGTTTATGAGTTTAATATTGTTTGTTTTCATCTGTTTTTCCTTTTTGATTATGTTATATATTTCTATCATATTTTATGGTACACAGTTTCCATTTTGATCATAATGACCATAACCTCCACCTGGTAGAGGACACTTTCCTTTTCCAGCTCCTTGAGGTGTCGGCTTCTTCGTCGTATTCAACTCCACCGACTTATCCGCATCCATCATAAGATGCCTGAGTTCATGTTTGGCTATCTCTGGTCTAAAGAGAGAGGCTCTGATGTAGGCTTGTTTTTTGATTAGGTCTATACGTTGTTGTTTTCGTTTGATCTCCTTTGCGTATTTTAATTTTAACATTTTATTCTTTTCTTGTTGTATCAAAGCCGCATAGCGAAACTTGTTTCGTTGGGCTGGTTTGATGAGTGCTGCTCTGGCTTCTGAAGGGTCTGCGATGTAGTTGGGGTCGGTGGTCATCAGTAGCATCTCAGACGCCATACGTGCTTTGGCTTCATCTTCTATCCCTTTATAGATAGCCGACAAAGCAGAAACCTTGGATTTAAAGAAGTTTGCTGTTACATTCTTCTCTCTCATCTCATAGAGGGCTTGGCTGGCGAGGTGTTGC
>JALSPX010000067.1 GCA_026985755.1 Sulfurovum sp.
GTCTATGGGATGTAGAAGCTGGTGAAACACGTTCTATGAGAGGCAAAGAAGAAGCAGCTGATTATCGGTATTTCCCAGATCCAGACTTGCGCCCACTAGTGGTGACTGAAGAGATGATAAATCTAGCCAAAGAGATGCCAGAACTTCCCGATGCAAAAGTCAAGCGTTATACCGAAGCGTTAGGTATAAAGAAGTACGATGCATTGGTTATTACAGCAGACAAAGAGATGGCAAGCTACTTTGAAGAGATGTTAGAACAGGGTGCCAATGCCAAGACAGCAGTGACATGGCTCACCTCTGAACTATTAGGGCGTCTAAACAAGGCAGGATTTAGTATAGAAAATTCACCTATAGATGCTAAAACATTAGGAACATTAGTGGCTAAGATATCTGATGATACTGTATCAGGTAAAGGTGCCAAAGAGATACTTGATTATATGATGGAGAATGAGAGCCGTGATGTAGAAGCACTCATAGATGAGCTTGGGCTTGCTCAGGTAAGTGATGATGGTGCTATTTTGGCGATTATCGATGAAATACTTGCAAATAACCAAGACAAAGTAGAACAGTATAAAGGGGGTAAAGAGAAACTCTTTGGATTCTTTGTCGGGCAGACGATGAAAGCATCAAAAGGCTCTGCTAACCCGGCAAAAGTCAATGAACTACTGAAACAAAGACTTAGTTAAACGATTGAGGAGAGCAATATGAATAAAATCTTATTATCTATTGCTCTTTATTTACAACGCTCTAAACACTATAAATCCACTAAATTTTTCATCTATAATCTTTTCAATGATCCAAATAACCCATATAAAAAGTATGTAGATATTACCATTATATTTCTTATTGTTACTTCTGTATTTATCCTCATTTATGAGGTAAAGCACAGGGTACCTTTTTGGTTAGATATCTATGATATCTATGTGGTTTCTTTTATCTTTTCCATAGAGTATCTATTGCGTCTGTGGGTACATAACGATATCTCTGCCCCCATTGTAAAGGAGTATAAAGAGTCACAGTTTTTACAGCGTCCTTTTAGGGCTAAACAGATTTTAAAAGAGGGACTATTAGAAAAAGTACGTTATATGTTTACGCCCTCAGCACTGATTGACCTTTTGGCGATTTTCCCTGCATATAGACCTTTGCGGGTTTTGCGTATCTTTGTACTTTTTAGGGTTTTGAAACTACTACGATATACCAAGAGCATTAACCAATTTATGGAGGTTCTTTCTAATAAAAAGTTTGAACTATTGACCCTTCTATTTTTACTCTTTTTTGTAGTAATGACCGCAGGTATTGCTATCTATGTCATGGAAGAAGAACAAAATCCCAACATCGATTCACTGTTTGATGCACTCTATTGGGCATTGGTGACCATATCAACGGTAGGGTATGGTGATATCTCTCCTGTGACCCCACAAGGTCGAAGCATCTCTATCCTAGTGATTGTCTTAGGTATTGCAATGATATCATTTGCTACTTCAGTGATAGTCTCTGCCTTTTCCGAAAAGCTGAGCGAACTCAAAGAAAATCGTATCGTAGAGCAGGTCAATAAGAGTAAATCTTTTTTGCTTATATGTGGCTATGGACAGATGACTAAAATGTTTTTACGTCAGCATGGTGATGCCTATGAAAATTATATTATTTTAGAAAACACACTAGAGAGGATGGAGCAAGCACGCAAAGATGGTTATGATACCATACATGAAGATGCCAGTCGTTATGAAACACTAAGCAAATTTAATGCCAAACATTGTGAGATTACGATTTTGTGTTTGACATCCTCAGATGTAGAAAATATTTATATTACACTCAATGCAAAGAGTATCTCTAAAAATATCAAAGTCATTGCACGTGCTAACGATAGTAGTATGATAAGTAAATTTAAACATGCTGGGGCAGACCATATATTGATGCCAAACAGGGTGGCTAATAGCATGATACATACAGCCATTACACAACCGACCATGTATAAAGCGATTCATGCTATTCTTACAGGTAAAAGTGTTGCACAAATGGATGAAATACGTGCCTATGAGTATGAATCTATTGTAGGGAAAAGTATAGATGCATTAGATTTTAAAGGCACAAAACTTCTATTTATGGGGATACAAAGAGGAGAGCATTTTATCTTTAACCCTCTACATAGTGAGATTGTAAGACCTAATGATATACTGCTGGTAATGGGTAAACAAATTAGTTTGGATTATTTCAAGTCACGCTATAAAGAGGTGCAAAATGTCTAAAAAAAATATACTTCTCTTTGGGTATGGTAATCATGGTAAGTATATCGCACAAGGACTGATTTCTGATGGCTTTAGCGTGCAGGTCATAGAGGGTAATGAGGATTTTTATAAGCATGCGTTAGAAGATGGATTTAAGGATGCACTACATATTGATGTCACTAAAGATGAATTGCTTCATGCACTGAAGCCTGATAGTTATGATCAGTTGGTGTGTGTGATGGATGATGAACATCTCAATGTCTTTTTGACACTCTCATTACGCTCACTCTATGCAGATACCTATATATTGGCTATTTCTGACTCTATTCATGCAACCAAAAAGTTACAAATGGCAGGTGCCAATAAGGTGATAGATATGTATGAAGTCTCTGCAAATAAAATACATAATATTCTGAACAGACCTGTAGCTACCCAGCTTTTGGAAGAGTTTGTGACACATGAGAATGGTATAGGGTTTAGGGAATATATTATTCCAGATGGTTCATTTTTGCATCAACGCATGACCGATGATATTGATTTATCAAATTATGGTATTTTACTGGTAGGATTAATAGATGAAGAGTTAGGAAATAACTTTACATTTATTACTGCTGGTATTAACCACAAACTTGATAGTGGTGATACGATTGTCTGTATAGGTAAAAAAGAGAAATTGGATGCGTTTGAGATGATTATCAAAGAAGCAAAGGAAAAAAGATGAAAATAGCTATCATAGGAGCAGGTAAGTGGGGACTTGCTATTATTGGACACTTTATGAGCAAAGCCCATAAAGCTACGCTGTCGCTGAGACCTCTTCGGCAGAGTGCCCGTGCGACTGGTCGCACAAAAAGTGCCTATGTGATGGTTATAGATTATTCTACAAGGATGATGTGATGAAGATAGCAATTATTGGAGCGGGTAAGTGGGGGCAGGCACTTTACCATGCCTATAGTCAAAATAATGAAGTAGTCATCTCTTCACGCACTCCCAAAGAGATAGAAAACTTTGTTACGATTGAAGAAGCTTTAAAATGTAGCTATTTAGTACTGGCTATCCCTGCGCAGTTTGTACGTGCTTGGTTAGAAGAGCATTTTGTAGATCATGGACAAAGTATATTGGTTGCTGCCAAAGGTATAGAGACAAGTACTGGAGCATTTTTAAATGAAGTCTATGGTGAATATGTAGATGCAAATAGGCTAGCGTTTATCTCAGGGCCATCCTTCGCTACAGAGGTACAACAATCTTTACCTACCGCACTTAAAATCTCCTCGACTAATCTTGATTTGGCACAACGCTATGCGGATGCATTACCCTCATTTATCAAAGGGTATGTGAGTGATGATGTTGTAGGTGCAGAAGTGAGTGGTGCCTATAAAAATGTTATAGCTATTGCAGGTGGTGTGTGTGAAGGATTGGGCTTAGGTAACAATGCCAAAGCTGCACTTATTTCACGAGGGCTTGTGGAGATGACACGTTTTGGTGAGGTATTTGGTGCTAAAACAGAAACCTTTTTGTCACTAGGGGGTGCAGGGGATTTGTTTTTGACTGCTTCTTCTATGATGTCACGTAATTTTAGGGTAGGACTAGGGCTGGCAAAGGGTCAGAATATAGAGGAGATACTCAAAGAGTTAGGCGAGGTAGCAGAGGGTGTTCCTACAGCAAAAGCACTACATAAAATAGCCATAGATAAAGCGATTTATCTCCCTATCGCAGCAGAAGTCTATGCAATGATAGAAGAGGGTAAAGACCCGAGAAAAAGTGTAGAGGATTTACTTGCCTAGTGATGTTTAATTATATGAGGTTTTGTCTTTTTATATTTGTGCCATTGGTACTTTGTGCAGTAGAAGAGAACACAACACTGCCTATTCATATATCAGGAGATACTTTTTTTTCCCAAGAGATACTTTTTGATGCATTGGATGTCAAACAAAAAAATCCCTTACTCTTTTGGAAAGAGGAGCAACCTTCTCTTGATATAAAGTTGTTACCAACACTCCCTCAAACTTTGAAAAGCTTTTATGACTCTGAGGGCTTTTATGATGCGAATTTTACAACAAAAGAGA
>JALSPX010000068.1 GCA_026985755.1 Sulfurovum sp.
TTTTTTGCTCCATAGTAACAGTAGCCCATAGAGGCAAACCCATCAATCCCAACAATATAAGCGTTCTCTTAAACATCATATTCCTTAATTTCTAATTTCTAATTTCTAATTTCTAATTTCTAATTTCTAATTTCTAATTTTACACTATTAGTATTCGGTTAACCTTGAATTATTATAATACGTCCATAAGAGCATCTGGTTTAACCTAATTATTTTCCCTCCCTTAAAAATAAATAGGTCTCCTTTTAAACTTTTCCCTCCCTTTTAATCCTAGATGCTCTTTGAGATACAATACAAACTTAACACAATTACACAATTTTTACATATTAATAGTGTATAATGTAAAAAAAATAAAAAAAAGGTCTTTTATGATTAAAAAAATACTCTTAGCAACATTCGTTCTATTCACAAACAGTAATGCGCTTGAAACAGCCAAAACAAACACTACCATGACTATGACTGATGTCAATGGTAAAACATATAATGTCCAGGGCACAGAAGAAGGATTTAAAATATCTGGACTTGAAGGAAAAGTTATTTTTCTTGAATTTTTTGGGCACCAGTGTCCTCCATGTTTGGCATCTATTCCTCATCTCATTAACTTGCAAAAAAAATATAAAGATAAACTAGCTGTAGTTTCCATTGAAGTACAGGGATATAACACCAAACAACTTACTGCTTTTGCAAAAGAAAAAGGCATGAACTATATCGTTGTCCCAGAAGAGACAGCATCCCATCTGGTAAACTATATACAACAACGTGCACAATGGAGAGGAAGTATTCCTTTTTTAGTGGCATTAGATACTAAAGGTAACGTACAATTTGTTCAAGCGGGTATGCTTCCTGAAAGTTCTTTAGAAACACTGATTGATCAACTTTCAGACAAAACCGCTAAAGCTGCCGAGTCAAATACATCAAAAACAGAAAATAACACGACAAAAGCTACCCCTAAAAAAGATTAATTTAATCTCACGATACTATTTTGTATCGTGATGATACCTTCCAATTCAGCCTCATATACCCTATCCCCAAACTTACTTACTGCTTCATCAAATGTGGGTGCATTTTGACAAAAATAAAAAAAATCATCTTTTAGAACATCGCTGTTCACTGATGCACCAAACCTACTGGCAAAATCTTCAAGGTCATGAATTACTTTTGCTTTACCTTCTTGTAAGAGCTTATGCGTTCCTCTACTTTCCCCTAGTCTATGGGGTAAAACATATATCTCTTTTTTCATGGCAAGTGCATACTCAACAGAACGCATAGACCCACTATCTAACTCTGCCTCTGCCACAATAAGCATATCACCTAATGCTACGACTACTTCATTACGTACAACAAAACTCCATCCTGTTGCTCTAAACCCATCATTAAACTGACTCAATACAAGACCTTTTTTTTCTATCTTTTCAATCAAAGATTTATTGACTGCTGGATATCGAATATCAAGTCCATTTGCGACCACAGCAATGGTATTTTCTACCCCTGCACCCTCATGAGCTACAGCATCGACACCCATCGCTGCACCACTTACCACGCATACCCCACGTGACGATAGAACTTTAGCAAGTCTATAGGTCAATTCTTTTGTATATTGAGAGAGTCTTCGGCTACCTACAATAGAAATTTTAGGGCGATGCAACAACGCCAAATCACCTTTATAAAAAAGGGATGTAGGATACTTTTTCATACTATCCAAATTTGCAATATGTTCTGTCATATTTTGGCTCATCTCTTACCTCTATTTTCTTTTTAAAATAGTAGCATGATAATAAATAAATCATTGAAAATATTGCAAATTGGCATATTTTTGTTTATCATATAATCTACTATTTTATGATTGAGGTAATTTTTAAGTAATGCCGTTATGTTATACTTTGTTTGTGTGATTTTATAGAAACACACAAATCAAAAACAAAACTACTTTTCTTTTTTAGAATTCAATCTTACATTAACAATAATATAAAGGAATAGCTTATGACAAAGCACAACACATATTTATGTATATCTAATTCTCATAGAAACCAAAGATATACCCCCCAAGGAAAAAACAATTAACAAACAAAATACTAGGAGTGTCCTATGAAATGTAGACATATAACACTTATATTTTTTATACTCTTTAACCCATATGCGTATGCGAAGAGTCTAGATGCCCAAGACAAACAAGCCGTACACAAACTGGTCAAAACACTCACTACTAAACTCTTTTTATTAGAAACAACAGAGTATAACTCAACCTCACTACAAAAAGAACTTTTGGCAATCATGCCAGACCAAATTGCTGTAGAGGGCGAATATAGACCTATTAGTAAGCAGGTGTACATTGATGGTGGTATAAGATTAGCGCTTGATAGAAAACGTCGTGAGATTCAGAAAATTATTCAGAATAATGTAACTCCTGTATGTCAATATATAGAAGATGATACGATAGATTGTGATTTTCTAGAAAAAATAAAAATTATCGAAAAGGCTGATGTTATGCCACAACAACCTTTGTCATACTCTACAGGTACAGAGTATAAATTTAATCTAAAAATGGATGAATCAGGAGAGTGGTATATCAATAAAATGAAAACATGGAATATGATTCCTGCACCTCCTATCTCTACACTCATGGTAGAGAAAGAGCATAGAAAAAAACTCAAAAAAGAAAGAAGAAGCAAATTAAATAGTCCTGTTGAAAATGAGGATAATTTAGACCTACCAACTGCACGCTGATAATGCCCTGAAAAACTGAACAAGATTATGATTTTATCACCGTTACCAATGCAAATGGTGAAGAAACGCGTTATAGTGGATTTTTCAATAAGAAGTTTCAAGTACAAGGAAACACTATATCTATTAAATTTACAAGTGACAATTGCATAGTTGAAAAAGGTGTAAAAATCACAATTAAAAAATTAGATAAACTCACTGACGAAGAAATGTTCAAAGAGATATTTTCAGTTTTATTATCTTGCTTAATAAATATATAATTTTAGTATAATGAAATACAGCATACAGATACTATAAAAATATCTATTATGTTGTAATTTTATAACATCCACCCCCAAATAAAATAAGCTATGACAGAGAGTAGAGCAATTCCTATAAAATTGAGCTTGAAGCCTATAGTTGCCATCTCTTTGATAGAGATGACACGTGATGACATCACGATGGCATTGGGTGGAGTAGCAATCGGAAGCATAAAGGCGTATGATGCTGCAACGGTAGCGACCATCAGTAGCATCGTGCCCTCATTGGCTGGCATACTTTTAGCAAACTCATAAAAAATAGGTATAGCGATAGATGTCAGTGCTGTATTGCTCGTCACTTCTGTGGAAAAGGTAACAAAGAGTGCCACCACCACAAACATCCAAAATAGAGGCAACTCCGAGATAAAACTAAGCTTTGTTGCAATCTCTGCTGCGAGTCCTGTCGTGGTAAATGCTGTAGCAATACTAAACCCTGCTCCAAATAAAAAGATAATTTCATACGGCATCGTACGGGTATCTTCCCAATCCAAAAAACCTATACCAGGCACAAACATCAAAAGACCAAAGCCCAGTAATACCAATTTTTCATCTAACTCTATACCAAAGAGCTGCTTTATCAATGTATTTGCAATCAAAATAATAGCAAGAAGCACAACTATAGCATAAAGCCTTTTTTGGGTATGACTTAATTCTGGCACTACATGATCAGTATACTCTACACATTCACCTTGGAGATTCATAGAGAGTAAATAAGGCATAATAAGCAACATTAATCCTACCACAGGTAACATGAGAAGCATCCACTCACCAAATGCCAAAGTGGGCAACTGATTCTCCTCTAAAAATCCCATTAATATAAGATTTGGTGGTGTGCCTATAGGTGTTAGTATCCCTCCTATACTTGCACCATAAGCTGTAGCAAGCAAAAACCGTACTTTAAGCTTCACATTTTCACTTAAAAAAAGTGCAATAGGCATCAACATAAGTGTAATTGTTGTATTGGACAAAATAGAACTGAGCAGTGCTGAAGTCACTGATAAAGCATAAATAATACCACGTGGTGTTTTAGGGAAAAAACCAAGAAGCTTGGCTGAAAAATATTTATGTAATCCTACTTTTTCTATCGCTATTGCCAACATAAAACCACCAATAAACAAGAAAATAATAGATTTGGAATAGTTGGCTGTCACGACAGATGTATCTAAAATACCAAAAATAGGAAACAATAATATTG
>JALSPX010000069.1 GCA_026985755.1 Sulfurovum sp.
ACTCATGTTCCCCCAAAGCAAAAGCCAGTTGCTCATGTGGAGGTGTGAACTGTGCATCTACACCTTCTTTATTTCCTCGTACATCTACCCTGTACCAGCCATACTTTTTGAGGTATATCCAGTTTAGACCATGCAAACAAAATATATCTGGCTTATACTCAGAACAGCTCAAACGCTGATAACAAAACCCTGTGGGTATTTCATTGGCTCTGAGTAAGGCAGCAAGCAGATGTGCTTTGGCGTAACACCAGCCTGTTTGATGTTTGAGTACATCAGAGGCTTTGCAGGTGGTAATGTCGTCTTGATAGTCACCTGAATGGTGTATGTTATCTCGTACCCATTCATAGCAGTTTTTGGCAATTGATTCATCATCTTTGCAATGTAGAGCCAATTCCTTTGCCAATTCCTTTATTGCCTTATTTTGGTAGTCAATGATTTCTGTAGCTTCAAGATATTTTTTCATAAAAACGTTTTTTTATATACCTCTTCATCATAAGCTACAAGCACCTTACCATCGCCATACTCTATCACAGGACGTTTGAGCAGGTAGTTCTCTTTTGCCATCCATTCTATTTTGCCATTGTCATCGAGATTAAGTTCTTTGAGTCCAAGATCACGGTACTTTTTACCTTTGTTATTAAAGAGTATGTTAAGGTCGACTTGTTTGAGCCATTCACGTATTTTCTCTTCGCCTACAGACTCTACTTTGTAGTCTACAAAATCAAAGTCTATACCGTGCTCTTTCATAAATTTACGTGCTTTGCCTACTGTCGAGCAGGTCTTTATACCGTAGATGGTCATCTGTATTCCTAAATCTTTTTCTCCATTATAACAAAAATCTAGCTATAATCCCACCATGCAAACCCTACCCATCACCCACGTCATCCCAGAAGTAAAAGAAAAGCTCTCTACCAACAATAGACTCATACTCCAAGCACCCCCAGGGGCAGGGAAAACCACTGCCCTACCTCTAGCACTACTGGATGAGCCATGGCTAGAGGGCAAGACCATCATTATGCTGGAGCCTAGACGTTTAGCGGTACGGATGTCTGCCCTGCGAATGGCAGAGATGCTTGGCGAAAAGGTGGGTGAGCGTGTGGGGTATCAGATAAAGATGGATTCACAGTATTCTAAAAAGACCAAAATACTCATAGTCACAGAGGGGATACTCACGCGTAAGCTACAGGCGGATCCTAGCCTAGAAGATGTGGCACTCATCATCTTCGATGAATACCATGAGCGTTCACTTCATGCGGACTTGTCTTTGGCTCTGAGCTTAGAGTCGCAATCTCTGTTATGTGAGGATTTGAAGCTGCTCATTATGTCTGCTACGCTCAACACCACGGCACTTAGCTCTAGGCTAGATGCCCCACTTGTCACCTCTGAAGGGCGTGCCTACCCTGTGGAGCGTCATTACCTAGACCCAACCACCCCACAACCCACCACCAAAGAGCTACCTAGCTACATCGCCAAGCGTGTTTTGAAGTCTCTAAAAGAGGAAGAGGGAAACATCCTTGTATTTCTAGCAGGCGTACGGCAAATAAAAGAGGTAGAGAATTATCTAGTAGAAGCTAAGCTCAAAGATGTCTACATCGCTACGCTCTATGGTAACTTAAGTAAAGCAGAGCAAGACAGAGCCATAAAAGCCCCACCCCAAGGTACACGAAAAGTAGTCCTAAGTACCAACATCGCCCAAACCTCCCTCACTATAGAGGGCATAAAGATAGTCATAGACTCTGGGCAACAGAATGTCTCTGTATTTAGCCCCTTTTCAGGCATGAACACGCTAGAGAGACGACATATATCCGAAGATGCTGCCATACAAAGAGCAGGACGTGCAGGACGGCTTAGTGCAGGAAAAGCGTACCATATCTGGCACAAGTCCAAGATACTCCAAAAGCACGACACCCCAGAACTCCTCCTAGCAGACCTTACCCCACTCGTGCTAGAGCTTGCCCTATGGGGTACAGATGATGTCAGCGATATGATGTGGCTAGACACCCCACCCTCTACGGCTATTAGGCATGCTAAGGCTCTTTTGTCACAGCTGGGGGCATTGGATGACAAAGGCATCATTACACCTCATGGTAGGGCTATGAGTGGATATGGGCTACACCCTAGACTCTCACACATGATGCTCAAAGCCAAAGCCCTGAACCTTAGCTATGAAGCTTCACTGATAGCTACGCTACTCACAGAAAAAGACATCTACACACGACCCCATAGAGAGGTAGATATAGCTCAACGTGTAGAAGACCTACATGCCCTCTCACAAGGTAACATAGTAAATAATATCAATACCAAACATGGACGCTACATTTTAGCCAATGCCAAACGACTAGAGCCAGTACAAAAAAATACCCTAGACAAAGCACATTTAGGTCTTCTTCTTGCCTATGCCTACCCAGAACGCATCGCAAAACAGCGTGGCACCAGAGAGCAAACCTACCTACTAGCCAACGGCAAAGGTGCCAGACTCCACACGGACGAAGCCCTAGCCCAAGCACGCTACATCGTGATAGCAGACCTTGATGCCAAGGCTACCCATGCGAGCATCTACAAAGCCATCGCACTAGACGAAGCAGACATATTCCACTTCCTCAAAGAGCTTATAACCCAAGAGCAAACTGTAGAGTGGAATGAAGAGCAACAGCGTGTCGAGGTGCGAGAGGTAGAGAAGATAGGTGCTATCCTCCTCAAAGAGAGAGCCGTCAAAGCCACAGACAATGAAGAGATCACCGACCTACTCATAGAGGAGCTTGAAGAGATGGGGTTAAATGCGTTCAACTGGAGCAAAGAGGCTTTGGCTCTACGACAAAGGGTCAATTTTTTGAACAAGCATGATGTAGGACTTCCTGACTTTTCTGACGAGTATATATTAACTAATATGGAAGAGTGGTTAGCCCCCTACATAACAGGTATGAGTAGCCTACGAGAGATCAAAGGCTTAGACCTGCACAACATCCTACGAGGCAGACTAAGCTACGAACAGACCCAAACCCTAGACACCCTAGCCCCAGGCAAAATCAAAGTAGCCTCAGGCTCCAACATCGCCATAGACTACACCAACCCCACCCAACCCATCTTGGCAGTACGCCTTCAAGAAATGTTCGGCACAGCACAAACCCCAAGTGTGCTAAATGGCAAAGTCCCCCTCATGCTACACCTACTCTCCCCCGCCAAACGCCCCATGCAAATGACCCTAGACCTCTCTAGCTTTTGGGCAAATACCTATGACGAGGTGAAGAAGGAACTCAGAGGGAAATACAAGAAGCATTATTGGCCTGATGACCCTTTGGAGGCGGAGGCTACGGCGAGGGTGAAGAAGTGGATGTAGGGTTTAAGAGTGTTTTATTTATAATTAATTCTTTATTAAAATATAAAAGAAGGTACGATTGAAAAAATTCATATCCAATTTAGAGACTCTTTCAAATATAACCATAATTGAGCATGGTAATACAACAAGCTTAACTATATTATGTGCGAATAATTATCAGTATAAGATTACTATGCCTCATGATATAAAAGAATGGTTCGTTGATTTATCGACAACAAATAGTAATGAAATCATATGGAGTGATTGGTCAGATTGGTATATTCTTGGAGATGTGACCAAGGATAATATAAATGAATATTATAATAAAGATATTTCTAATTTTATATCTAAAATAATGTCTGCAGACGATTTTAAAGTTGACATTTCTAAGAAACAATTAAAAGCCAAAATTAATGACTCATGGGAGTTAGTTGAATTAGGTACTGTTTAAATGATTTAACTCGTCACGACACAGTCTCCGTTGTAATGCATATCAGACTCTAAATTTAAAAATCACCCATACATACCATCTAGATTTGACGTGCGATACAATCGCACCTACGATGCAATATTACCACCCATACTCTCAACCCTTACGGCGAAGCTGTGAGCGTATGCAGATTACTCTATGTGTGGGGTTAGCAAACCCATCCTACAGAAAATGTGTATTGTAGGTTGGGTCACCATAACCCAAAACAAGCTACAATACCCCATGACAAAAGCACAAAAACAACACTTCAAACAAACCATAGATGCACAGATACAAACACTTAGCAAAGAAATAGAGGTACTTAAAGCTGCGGTGTACCCAGAGCGAGGGGAAGGGCCTTCTGACAAAGTGGCACATATTGCGTTCAAGCAAGACCAGAGCATCCACATCCAACGCCACGCCGAAGCCACCAAACGCCTAAACAGACTCAAACACGCCTACATAAAGATAGACACCCCAGAGTACGGCATCTGTAAAGAGTGTGAAGAAGAAATAGCCCTAGAGAGACTAGAGCTTATGCCTGAGTCTTTGTATTGTGTGGACTGTATGAATGAATTGGGGTTGTGAGTTTTAGGGAAAAGTAAAAAATAGAGTCCTATATAATGGGATGAACTCCCATCATATTTTTATTCTAAATCAAAGGCAGCTTCTGTTGCCCAGTCTGTGATTGCTTTTTTATCTGCATCACTAAGTTTTGCTTCCTTGTGTATGATAAGATAACTTGGCAATGGCATTTTACTTTTAATTGCTTTTGGAATTTTTTGTAAATATTTTAATTTCTTTTCATCACTATAGCTGTTCCATGTAGAGAAATTCATATGTTCTCTACCCTCTTTTACATGGTATTTGGTAAACCATGAAACAGGAGCGACACTACTATACCATGGAAATTTGGTATGGCTAGAGTGACAATCAAAACATGAACGTTTAAGTATTGCTTGTATCTCTTCAGGAGCAGTAAGTGGATCTCCATCTTTTACAGGCAAATCAGCGGGCACATTCATAGGAATAAATTGTATTCCTATGAAAACAAGGGTTAGTGTTATTAATAATTTTTTCATAAGGACATTATATATAATTATTCTTAAAGATTAGAAATTTAAAGCAAATAAAAATCAATGCGTTTAAATTATCGTATATCTGTTGATGCAGTAATAATAAGCACTAATTCGCTAAAATACCCCCACATAACAAAGGTGAAACATCATGAATAAAAGCAAAGATTTTTTACGTAGAATCGTTGAAGAAGATTTAAAAACAGGAAAATACCAAGAGATCGTCACACGTTTTCCTCCTGAACCAAATGGCTTTCCACATATAGGACATGCCAAGTCTATCTCTATCAACTTCGGTATAGCCCAAGACTACAATGGGCACTGCAACCTCAGAATGGATGACACCAACCCTACCACAGAAGATACCCAATATGTAGAAGCACTTAAAGATGCTGTAGAGTGGCTAGGCTTTAAGTGGGAGGGCGATGTGCGTTATACCTCTGACTACTTTGATAGACTCTATAGCTATGCCATTACCCTCATCAAGATGGGCAAAGCCTATGTCGATAGCCTAAGTGAAGAAGAGATACGAGAGTACCGTGGCACAGTCACCCAAGCAGGAAAAAGAAGTAGCTACGCTAACAGAAGTGTCGAAGAGAATCTTGACCTGCTAGAGCGTATGAAAAATGGGGAGTTTAAAGAGGGTGAGCATATCCTCAGAGCTAAAATAGATATGAGCTCACCCAATATGAAGATGAGAGACCCCCTACTCTACCGTATACGCCATGCACAGCACTTTAGAACGGGTGACAAATGGGCTATCTACCCTATGTATGACTTCGCACACTGCCTCTCTGACTATATAGAGGGTGTGACGCACTCTATTTGTACATTAGAGTTTGAAAACAACCGTGAGATATATGATTGGGTACTAGACACCTTAGGGCTTGAACCTCCTAGACCTTATCAGCATGAGTTTGCTAGACTAGGTATCAACTATACCGTCATGAGCAAGCGTAAACTCCTAGAGCTCGTAGAAAAAAAGGTGGTCACTGGATGGGATGACCCACGTATGCCTACCATCGCAGGGCTTAGACGCAGAGGCTACACCCCAGAATCTATCCTAAACTTTTGTGAGAGTATAGGGATTGCCAAAGCCAACTCTATGGTAGATGTGGCACAACTAGAGTTTGCTATACGTGATGACCTCAATACCAAAGTACCCCGTGTCATGTGTGTCATGCACCCACTTAAAGTAACCATAGAAAACTATGAAGGTACAGAAGAGATAGAAGCCTCTTACTATCCACATGATGTCCCTAAAGAGGGTTCAAGAAAATTGCCTTTTTCTAAAGAGATTTATATAGATAGAGCAGATTTTAGTGAGCACCCAGCCAAAGGTTACTTCCGTTTAACGCCAGATCAATCTGTGAGACTTAAATATGCTTATATCATCACGTGCAAAGAGATTATCAAAGATAGTGAGGGTAATATCCTAGAGATAAAAGCCACTTACCATCCAGACTCTAAAAGTGGAGAAGACAGCAGTGGTATCAAAGTCAAAAGTGCCATCCAATGGGTAGAAGCAAGCAGTGCCAAAAAAGTAGAAATACGTCTCTACGATAGACTCTTTAAAAATGAAGCCCCAGAAGGGATAGATGACATCAATCCAGACTCACTGAGTGTCATCACAAATGCTCTCATAGAGCCAGCAGTGATTACCAACAAACCAGATGAGAGATTTCAGTTTGAGCGTGAAGGATACTTTTATGCTGACCCTGAGTTATATACCGATGATACCCCTGTTTTCAATAAGATTGTTGCACTCAAAGACTCATGGGGCAAAAAGAAAAAAGCACCTAACAAAGCACCAGAAGCCAAAAAAGTACAAATAGATGGTGAAGTCGTACCTATGACAGCAGAGGAACAAGTACTTTTTGATACCTATACAAAAGCGTACAAACTCAACAGTGAAGTAGCCAATACCCTAGCCCGAGATGCTAAACTCTCTAGCTTTTATACAGAGGCTCTCGCTGCATACCATAGTCCAGTAAGTATTGCCAATATCGTCGCCAATGAGGTAGCAAGAGAGCTCAAAACCCAAGAGATAGATGCACTCAAATTTAGCCCTGCTCAGATAGCCACACTCATGAGACTAGTGGACGAGGAGACTATCTCTAATAAAATTGCCAAAGGGGTCTTCGAGCAGATGCTCAAAAGTGGAGATGACCCTAGTAAAATAGTCGAATCACAAGGGCTCATACAGATAAGCGATCCTGCCGAGATTTTACCAATCATCGATGAGGTCGTAGCCAATAATCCAGATAATTTAGCTAAATTCAAAGCAGGCAATACCAAGCTCTTAGGATTTTTCGTAGGGCAAGTACTCAAAGCCACAGGAGGCAAAGCCAATCCTAAAGTGGTGAACACTTTAGTCGCAGAGAAATTGGGCTAACACGCATACTTTGGGGGTTTTTAGCCCAAGGCCTCCCTCTGCTTCTTAGTCAAACTTTTATACACAAGCCCATATGAATGGTCTATGAGCTCCATGAGTGTCTCATCATCGACATCACTCTCTTCTACACTCACCGTATTCCAATGTTTTTTGTTCATATGATACCCTTCAATAATGCCCTTGTAAAGAGAACGAAGTTCCAATGCAATAAATAGAATTACATTTTAGATTTACCGATATGGGGCTATCTTTTGACATAATATGACGAAGACGACATATATATTTATGAGATATTTTGTTTTATAGAACTTATAAAATCACTGATATCATCATGTAATGCCTGTAAGTCCTCCTCATGTTCAACTTCATCTGCTAATATTTGACTGACGATATCGTAGGTCACAATATCTTTATCTTTGACAATATCGGCAATATTTGCATAGGTTGTAATGGCACATTGCTCACCTTTGATAGAATCTTCTAGTATTGCAACTACATCAAAATTTTTAGGTTCTTCATATCCACAGTTTGTGTGGGTAAACCATTCTTTAGGATTTAAGAGTGGTGTACCACCTAGTTGCAATATCCTCTCTGCTATCAAATTGGCATGTCTTAATTCATCTGTAGCATGCTGATCAAGCTCAGCAATTGCTGCATCTTTCATAATACCCTTGATCACCTTTGCTTCGATAAAATATTGATAGTACGCCAACCACTCATCTGCATATGCCTTATTAAGAAGTGTAATTACCTCACTAACTTCTATACCTTTAATAATCGAATTTCCTCTTACTGCCATAATGTATCCTTTATTTATATTTGATTATTGATAAATATCAAGTAATCCTTCAATTATTATATGATGATAAAGCTTAAACAATAATTATCATTAAAAAATAATTATTTTCTTTTAAGTTCTATTTCTATACAATATGAAAGGATAAAAATTATCCATAAATAAAAAAGGATTCGAGATGAAAAAATTAACAACGGCAAACGGAAGAAACGTAGATAATAATCAAAACTCATTGACCGCAGGTCCCCGTGGACCTATTCTCATGCAGGATGTATATCTTCAGGAGAAACTGGCACACTTTGACAGAGAAGAAATTCCTGAAAGAATTGTGCATGCAAAGGGTGCAGGCGCTCATGGTACCTTTACCGTAACAAATGATATCACAGAATATACCAAAGCAGATATTTTTTCCAAAATAGGCAAGCAGACTAGAACATTTACACGATTTTCAACGGTCGGAGGTGAACGAGGATCAGCAGATACAGCGAGAGATCCTAGAGGTTTTGCCACAAAGTTTTATACAGATGAGGGGAACTGGGACTTGGTAGGCAACAATACACCGGTCTTTTTCATAAGAGACCCGTTAAAGTTTCCAGATTTTATCCATACACAAAAAAGAATGCCCGACAGCAACTTGAAGTCAGACAACATGATGTGGGATTTCTGGTCAAAGTCACCTGAATCTCTACATCAGATCACGACACTCTTTTCCAACCGCGGAACACCCAACGGATATCGCCACATGAACGGATACAGTTCACATACCTATAGTTTTATCAATGCAAACAACGAGCGGTTTTGGGTGAAGTTCCACCTCAAAACCATGCAGGGAATCAAAAATCTTTCAGCAGAGGAAGCGACAAGACTGGCAGGAACAAATCCTGATTATGCTACAGAAGATCTTTTTGTACATATCAAAAATGGTGAGTTCCCAAAATGGAAAGTGCATGTACAGATTATGCCGGAAGTGGAGGCTGAAAGTTACCCTATCAATCCTTTCGATGTAACAAAAGTGTGGCCACATGGCGATTACCCACTGATAGAAGTTGGCATTTTGGAGCTTAACAAAAATCCAAAAAATTATTTCAATGAAGTAGAACAGGCCGCTTTTTCACCATCGAATAAAGTACCAGGGATTGGACTTTCTCCTGACAAGATGCTTCAGGGACGCCTGTTTTCATATCCTGATACGCAAAGATACAGACTGGGTGTCAACTATAATGCTCTTCCTATCAATAAACCTGATGTCGAAGTAAATAATGGCTTTAGAAACGGTGCCATGCGTTTTGATGACAATGGTGGAGACAGTTTAAACTATGAACCAAGCCATTACAGTGTACCGACTGAGTCACCGGAACTTGCAGAGCCACCATTAAAGATAAGCGGTGATGCAGACCGTTATGCCTATGACAGTGACGAGAACAGTGACTTTGTACAAGCCGGAAATCTATATCGCGTGCTTAGTAAAAGCGAAAGAAAAGATTTGATCGCAAATATTGCAGGAAGTCTTGGAAAAGCTGAAAAAAAGATTCAAGATCTTCAGATATCACATTTTAAAAAGGCTGATATAGAATATGGAACAGAAATAGAAAAAGCGATTGCCAATTCTTAAAAGAGTGCCCTATAGTGACGGTAAACTATAAAACCATGTTATGTTTCCTCGCAATATAGACAGAGAGTGGTATCTGTACGATGTATGCAAACATGATAGGTAGAAGCATAGAGACACCAAATGTCGCACTTGAAAAAGTAGAAATAACAAGCCCTAAGGTAATGTAACGCGTGATAGAGTGCCAAAATGCTGCGCGTTCTTGTGGAGAGTCGAGATTGTATATCCATTGTGAGAAAAGAAAATTCAATACATAAAAAACAGTTACTGCTGCGAGTGCCACAGCAAATAACTCTGGTTCAAAGTCGTACACTTCTACCAAAAGCTGTGAACTCTGTAAGCCAAAGAGGTAAAAGAGAATGATAAAAATACTGATATGACTGATGTATTTTCGATAATTTTGTATCCATGACAGTAAGGGTTTGATGTATAGCACTACCCTACTTGCTATAAACGGAATAACGATGAGCAGTTCTATCACGGCATTGGTAAATCTGCTTATGCTTATCTCTGCTTCATAACTCACTCCAAAATGAGGTGCACTATACATAGCAAAAAGATGCAGCATCAGCAAAGAGAGTGAAATCGCAACAAGGTTGATGAACAAGAGTAAAAACCCAAAAGAGGTATCGCCATTGGATTTTTTAATCCAGTGCATGACCATACCACCACCACTCAGTACAGAGAGCAAAAAGAGCCCTGCACTAATACCAAAATCATTTGTCACATACCCAATAGCTATCGCAAAGAGTGGCAAAACAAGATAGTTGACCAGAAAACCTTTAAACAGTACCCCTTTATGTATCCAAATCAGTTTCACATCTTTTAACTCAAAGTTAAAGAGTGAAGGCATAATGAGGGTAATTCCTGCAAAAAGACAGATATTGGTACTAAAAATAAACCCATCCGTGTAACTTCCATAAGCAAAACCTAAAAGTGTACCTATAATAACCACTACAATTAACTGCATATTATTTCCTTTGCCATTAAAAGGAGCTATTATATCACTTTTATGAAAAAGAATTGAAAACGTAAAACTAACGATATCTCCTTAAGACATAATCTCATCAATCGTTATATAGTCTCCTACTCTACCTGTCAATTTTTCAACATCTGTGTTTACGGGTAATGTTTTTTTACCTGGTCTCCATCCTGCTGGACATACTTCTCCTGTTTGTGTTGCATGTTTCCATGCTTTTACTTGTCTTATGAACTCATGTACATTTCTTCCTACCATAGGTGCTTGTACCTCTTGTGCTACAACCACACCTTCTGGATTGATAAGGAATCTTCCTCTAAGTGCAATTCCCTCTTCTTCTATCATTACGCCAAATGCTCTTGTCACTGTGCCTGTTGGGTCAGCACCAATAGTAAGCTGTAAACCTTTCAAAATAGGCTCTGTTTCTGAAAATATTTTATGTGAGAATTTAGTATCAGTAGAGACTGCTAAAATTTCTACATCTAATGCCTTAAACTCGTCATACATTGCGTTCATCGCAGCAAGTTCAGTAGGACATACGAAGGTAAAATCAGCGGGATAAAAACATACCACATGCCACTTGCCTTTATAGTCTTCACTTGATACTTCTGTATAGTGTCCTGTCTTTGCATCATATGCCTCCATTTTAAACTCTGGAGCTTTTTGTAATACTAGAGATGAATTCATTTTTTCTTCCTTTTGTGTTATTTTTTCTAGGTTGGCTTCAGACGAAGCGTGCTGTGTCTCTTGTATAGGTTCTGTGCCTGTATCGCATCCCATATTCGTTCCTTAATATCATCTTTTAGTATGTGAGCATGCTTTCTTTTTGGTATGGATACACCATTGCTTCTACCAAAGCATAAAGCTTTCTGACTATTTTTGCATTATGTTCATTCTGATGGTTGAGCATCAGTGCCAATACCTCTTCTACTTTTTTCTGTAAAGCATACTCTTCATAGGTATGTGAAGCTATACGTAATGCATAGAGTATAGTCACAATGTTTTCTATTGATTCTTGATTATCAAGGTGTGCTATATTGAAATATAACGCCTCAAATGAATCTTTGATATCATTCATAAATATTTGTCGTTGTGCAAGTGTGGTCGTCATCAGTAATCCTTTGTGTCAATAGATTGATTAGACCCACACCCTAACATCTTGAGGTATCGATCTAAATACTAAATATAATTATGCTAAAGCCATATAATCCGAATAAATAACTTCTTTCATATCCACTACAAAAGGAGTCAGACTCTCACCTATTATATCCTCATAATCTGGTGCAACAAAAACTTGCACTACTATTTTATCATCATGATCAAGATAATCCATCACAAGATATTGCCCTGTTAAGCCCAACACTCTTTTACTGAGTGTTCTTGGTCTACTTCCTGTTTTCACTGTGAGTTCCCTAGGTACAAGACCTAAATGTGCTACTGCAATTTGCAAGAAACTACTTGGATCATTTTCGGTTAAGCTTGCAACTCTTTCTATCTTTTCACCATTTGGTAATAATAAATCATAATGGTCTTCGTGCTCTATCAATTCTATTGTTTTTAACATCATACATCCTTTTTATACATTTGAAAATAGAGATTATTTTCATACGTACATTTTAACATTCATTAGAGTATAGACAATGCTACTTAGGTAGCATCATTATAAAAGATTATTATCACTGCCAAAGTTATTCTCCTATTGTTATACTTTACAGATATGGTCAAATATAAAATTCATCTTTTAAGCTAATTGCAACTTAAGTAGCACTCTCCTCCTCCTACTTAACAGTATAATTTTCCCATGTTTAGCCTACATGACTAAATAAAATTATATTAGAAGGAGTAAAGAATGAAAAATATTCTTTTATCATCACTCGTCGCATCATTGATAATTACAGGTTGTGTTGCAAAAGAGGCAACACCAAAAGATGCAAATATTGAGAAAATAAATACTACTGCCATAAAAAATGCAAAAGAGGAAGTGAACAAACATAAAGTGAAACTTGTTCAAGAAGCGGTAGATTCACTGGTATATGCCAATGAAGCACTGGTAGCATTGGAAAAAGGTGACAAAAACAAAGCATCAAAAGCACTGGAAAAAGCACTAGGAAAACTAGAAGTAACGTTAGCTTCAAAAAATGTACCTGAACTTTTACCAGTAGATAACATCATTACTATAGATGAGTTTATAGGCTCAAGTAAGACCATAAAAGATATCGTAAAACATGCTAAAGAACTTTTAGATGAGGATAGGGTACAAGCAGCAAAAGAAGTACTCAAACCACTTAAAAGTGAAATAGGCATCACTGTCGTAAATCTTCCATTAGGCACATATCCAGATGCACTAAAGAAAACAGCAAAGCTCATCCACGACAATAAAGTAGATAAAGCAAAGGTAGTCTTGACTACAGCACTCAATACATTGGTGGAAGTCAATACCATTATCCCTATCCCACTAGCAACTGCAACAGATCTTATTGCAGCAGCATCTGATATAGCAGAAACAGATAGTGACAAAGCCAAATCATATTTGGATGCAGCACAAGAAGAGCTCAAAAAAGCAAGATACCTTGGGTATGTGAGTAAAAGTGATGTAAGCTATAAAGCATTAGATGATGCGATAGATGCACTTAAACTTGACATCACCTCAAACAAAGTAAAATCGATGTTTACAAACCTAAAAGAAAAAATCACAAACTTTACATCAAAAATATTTTCATCTAAAGATGAAGCAAAAAATAAATAATAAGGAAAACACATGTCAATAGAAGGATTTACAAAATTGGAGGCACTTTTTAGAAAGGCTGCCTCTTTAGATATCAAAAAAGGGCACGCTAAAGAGATTATAGAAATTGCAGAGGAAAAATTACGTGATTTACTCTTAGCCGCCGAGCGTAGTGCCAACATGAATGGCAGAGATATTATATGGGAATCTGATTTACCTATCACAAATGGTTTACAAGAGACGATGATTGCTCTTAAGAAGATCAATAAAGAAATTGGTATTCATGAATATCTCATTTCTATTACACCTATACCACCTTTGAAATATCCACTTATTGTGGATCTAAAAGAAAAATTGCATGTTATCATGGGTGCATTATTGGTGGTCATCGCCAAAATCATCAAAGAAGTAGATGGCAATGACAGAGCAGTTGACCATGAAAGTATAGATAGAACCAAAAGAATTATGGATTTAACACTTTAAGAAAGAAGTTAACATGGTACGTTATAGCTTATTATTAGGCAATAAAGATTTACTGGAAAAATTTAGTAAATCTTCTAAAATATTTGGAATCATTTTTATTTTATTAGGATTGGGAGGTATCATCTTCCCTTATGTTATGTCACTTACAACAGCTGTTATGTTTACATGGCTCTTGCTGTTCAGTGCTTTTTTTATGGGCTACCATACCTGGCAGACCAACAAAAAAGATTGGCTAGGTTGGCTTAAAACGATTATCTTTTTGATAGTAGGTATACTGATGCTTATCAATCCTCTATCAGCGGTAGGTGCATTGGGAATTTTATTTGCCATATACTTTTTTATGGACTCATTTGCATCTATGGCATTGGCGTTTGAGCTACGCCCAGAAAAGATGTGGTGGATGTCACTCATCAATGGGATACTCTCCTTTGTCATAGGCTTTTACTTTATCGTTGGTTGGCCCATTAGTTCAATGTTTTTGATTGGTTTTCTTGTTGGAATCAGTCTCTTTTTTGATGGCATTGTACTTCTAAGTTTAGGAAATGCAGCCAAAGAGATAAAAAAAGAACTCTAAATTGATATGCATCTTATTTTTTTATGAATAAGATGCAAACTCACACATAAAAACACTCACTACTTTGCTATACTGTCATATGGCAAAGAAAAAGAAAAAATACCTCATAAAACTCAATAACAAAATAAGAAACTATTTTAATGGTATGCCTTTTGATGAAGGTATCACTACACTGGATGAAGACAAACTCATAGAGCTTGTGATGCTTCTTGAACTTGAGCTTCCCTCTCATGAACCTGAAGAGATTGTACGTGCCCTACGTCGTGTATGGAGTGAAGAAGGGGCTGGTACACGTGAACTGATAGTCTCTTATCTTACCAAGGGTTACAAAGCTACACACTCAGGTGTACGTGAAAAACAAAATACAGACAAAGTGGGGAAAATCCTTAGCATACTCTCTACTATGGAACATACACAAGAAGAAGAAAATAGCATACTGGAAGCCTTTATAGATGCGAAGCACTCTAAAATAAGACCTGATAAAATAGCCAATAAACTACAGTATATGCGTATGAAAAACCGATTTCATACACTCGAAAAGGCACTGGATGTACAGTTTAATACCTTAAACGAAATGGCGTTTTATCATAGCTTTACCTTTACACTAAAAGAGGTGGATTTCAATAAATTATTATTATGTCAAGCAGACGCTCCAGACCTTAATGACATAGATAATATTGAGAAAGAGGATGATGAAACACTTATCAACAAACTACGCCTCATTAAAGAAGAAACTATTCGTAAAAAAGAGCTAGAACTACAGACATTTTTATCATCTTTAAACAAAGAGAAACACCCTTATTTATCGGATGATGACATACATAAGTCACTCAAGTCTATGCCACCTGAAACGCTTTTTTATCACACACCTATTTCATTGGAATTGATAGAAAAAATATTAGTTAATATTAGTGACAAATATGAAGTTTTTGAGAGCACCGACCATATTATCATAGAAAAAGAGAAAAACCATGATTTATTTGGTACAGTGCTTTACTATACTACCTCTGTCTCTTATGAAAAACCCTACCTATACAATCTCATTTGGAAAGGTGTCCCACTTCCTGTAAAAGAGGATATCAACAGGGTCAACGATGATCTTTTGGCACACTTTAGCGTAGCCGTAGATGATATACTCGAAGAGATGAAAGAACTCAGTGAAAAACTCGATATCTCTGAAGAGACACTCCATGAGTTTATCGTGCGTTTTGTAGAGCCGCAGATACGTGCATCACATACACTCAAATTTAAAGAAAAAAGCAAACGTCGTATACTCTTTCACTTTGGAGAGTATATCAAGCCCCTGCTTG
>JALSPX010000070.1 GCA_026985755.1 Sulfurovum sp.
GGTGGCATTTGACAATGAAGTATTGAAAGCAATGGCGAAAGATACTTTGGATTATTTAAATGAAAAGAAGCAGATTAGTATCAACCTTAAGCGTGCTGATCTAGACTTTATCAAACAAAGAGCCAATGACATAGGTATTTCATATCAAAGCATTATCCAATCGCTGATACATAACTACCGAACCAATAAATTGGAGTTGAAGTTGTAATAAGTTTAAAATTTTAATAATGGTAGATAGTGTAAATGATGAAGAGATGACAAAGATAGAGTATGGTATCGTATCTATGTTAGGATTGACTACTTTACAGGAGGGAGCATGAGATTTTATGGATTATGGATTCCAAGAAAAAAGCAGGAAGAAGTAAGTGAGTATCTGGAGACAGGTATATGGAAAAAAGAGAGTTATCCAAATAAAGAAAACAGAGAGCAAGAACGCAAGAAAATATCAAATATAGAGATTGGTGAAAAGGTTTTTCTATATTATTCTTCAGAAGATGTCTCTATTGCACAGACAGAGTTTTCAAAATATCTCCCTAAAGATAAGTATGACCACAATAAGTCCATTGTGAAGGTAAAATGTCCCGCCATAGGTATTGTTAAATCAAAAAATATAGAAGAGATTAGCCTTGAAGTTGAATGGGATAAGGAGTATATCCCAACTGAGTGGTATGTTTATTTTCGACAAGATGGCATTTGGAGTTTTGTAGACAGAACAGATAAAGTGTCACAAGAGTTATATGATATTGTATTTAATGGCAAAACATTTGACGCAAAGTGGTGGGCTGAAAATTTGGATTGGAGCTATAAAAGATTAAAAGCTAAGATTAGTCGTGATGAAAATATTATTAATGAAATAGAAAGTATAGAAATGCAACCTTTAAACAAAATTCTCTACGGTCCTCCAGGCACAGGAAAAACATACCATACCAACAAATTAAAAGAGCAATTCATCACAAAAGAAGAGAGTATGAGTGATGAAGAGTGGCTGATGGATGCGGTAAAAGGTTTAACTTGGTTTGAAGCAGTATTTATGAGTTTATTGGATATGGGTGGTAAGGCTAAGGTGCCTGAACTCACAAAGCATAAATTTATATGTGCTAAATCACTGATACAGGGGCAAGATAAGGTTATACCTCAATCTTTATGGGCTACTTTACAAGGTCATACCATCTATGAGTCTACTACTGTAAAGTCAAAATCACGTATAGAGCCTTTGGTATTTGACAAAATTGAAAATTCTGTATGGCGACTTGTTGATAACTATAAAGAATTAGTCCCTGAAATAATAGAAACCTACGAACGATATAAAAATGATAAGCCCCAATCCCAAGAGCTGCATAACTATGACTTCATCACTTTTCATCAAAGTTATGGATATGAGGAGTTTGTAGAGGGGATACGTGCGATACCTGCTGGTGAAGCAGGCAATGAAGATGGTAATGAGATGATTTACAAAGTCACCGATGGTATCTTTAAAAAGCTGGCTAAAAAAGCTAAAGAACATCCTTCACGTGATTATGCAATATTTATAGACGAAATTAACCGAGGAAACATTTCTAAGATATTCGGAGAACTCATCACGCTGATAGAATATAGTAAAAGAGTTGGAAACGAGGAGGCTATGGAAGTAACACTACCTTATAGTGGAGAGAAGTTTGGTGTGCCTAAAAACCTCTATATCATAGGAACGATGAATATGGCCGATAGAAGTATTGCGCTTATGGATACAGCACTGCGTCGTCGTTTTGAATTTGAAGAGATGATGTCTAAGCCTGAGTTGTTGGGTGAAGTAGAGGGCATAGACCTAGAAAAATTACTAACTAAGATAAACCAACGAATAGAATACCTCTATGATCGAGACCACACCATAGGTCATGCATATTTCATGAGAGTGACGAATAAAGATGAATTAGATAGCGTAATGCGAAACAAGGTGATACCATTGTTGCAAGAGTATTTTTATGATGACTGGGAGAAGATACGCCTTGTGTTGAATGATGGGTTTATAGAAAGAACACTGCAAGACAGTAATAAATTGTTTGATGATGGCATGGATGATGAATATATAGAATATGAAAAGTATCGCTATAGTATCGTAAACGATTTTAAAGCAGATAGCTATAGAAAAATTTATGGTAAAATAGAGCAGATATAAGTTGGAGAGTAATATGCAAATAAGCTTAGAAATAGATAATAACTTTTTCCCACACTTTAAAGCGATGATAGACAGTTTTATTAAAGACAATAAGGTATCTGTTGTAGAGATAAATGACTATGACTATGCTAAGGATGCTCCTGATTCTGTCATTGTCAGTAGTGTAGAAGATGTGCACAATAGAGTGGCAGCAGCAGAAGAGCGGATAAAAGAATCCGGTGGTTTAACTGAAAAAACATTTTGGGAGTCTGTAGATAAACATCTGGATACACTATGATCATAAAGTTTGATGACCTTTTTTTAGAGCAGTTTAATACCATATTGACATATATTGCACAAGATAAAAAATTAGCCGCACATCATTTTAAAAGCAATATTCAAAAAAAGATCACTCTACTTAAAGAAAACCCTTATATGTGTAGAAAATCAAACTATTTTGAGGATAAGTCGTATAGAGATTTGATACATCAAGGATATACAATTATCTATAAAGTGGATAAAAATAGTATCAGTATATTAGAGATATTTAAATGGCAAAACAGATAACGATTAGAGAATATGATTTTCTTCACAATAACGAAGAGAGAAATGAAAATTATATCTCAAGTAAAAACTTTGAAGCCATAGAAAAGTTCATACTCTCCAATGAGCAAGCGATACCTTACTTAAAAATCACTACAAAAAAAGGCTATGGCAAAGTTTTGCAAGCACAAAATTATGTAGGAACTCTACAAACAAAAGATGGTACAACAATAGAAATACTCCCCAAGATACAAAATACAGATATTTCAAAATCCAAAGAGATGCTTATAAAGATGCTAAAGACACTCAAAAAATCTCCTTTTAAAAATTTTAATATGGCACATTTGAAGTCCGCGAATATACCATTATTGGAAGTATTTATCATGATGTTTTTAGATGCACTTTCAGAGCTTATAAAAAAGGGCATCAAATCTGATTACCTAGCCAAAGAAGAAAATTTAGCTTACTTTAGAGGGAAACTTAACATTAAAGAACAAATTGCAAAGAATAGCATACATAAAGAGCAATTCTTTGTAACTTACGATGAATATGTGAACGATAGGATAGAAAATAGACTTATAAAAACGACATTGCATTATCTTTATGAAAAGTCAAAAATTAACAGCAATAAAAAACGGATACGAGAGTACCTGTTCGTATTTGATGAGGTGGGGTATCGCATACAGTTAAAACTGATTTTTCTAAAGTAAAGTCAGGAAGGCAAATGAAAGACTATGAACAGATACTCGTATGGGCAAAAACCTTTTTGTTGGGTTCTAGTTACAGTCCCCATAAGGGTAATGATTTGGCTTTTGCTTTGCTCTTTGATATGAATGTATTATTTGAAAGTTATGTCGGTCATTATTTGGAAAATAGAGGTTATGATGTAAGTTTGCAAGACAAACGGCACTATTTAGTCTTTAGTGAACAAAAGGGTATCTATGCTTTGCGTCCAGATATAGTCATAGATAATGGTAAAGTGATAGCCGATACAAAGTGGAAGTTGCTAAGTCAATATAAAACTCATCAAGGTGTAAGCGGAAGTGATCTATATCAGATGTATGCGTATGGCACAAAGTATGACAATTGCGAGAGGATGTATCTTATTTATCCCAAAGATAAAGAGCTTGAGGTAAAATCTTATCACTATTACAAAGAGGGTCAACTCTCTTTAGATATCTTATTTTTTGATTTGCAAAGCCCAACGATGCCACTGTTGACACCTAATCTCCAAACTTAGTGGATCGTTTTTAGATGCTCTATGAAATCTTTTGGGTCGATAAAGCCTGCGAGGAATTTGTCCGGTAGAGCATTTCCTTTGGCATCGAAAAATAGGATATTTGGTGCTCCAAAGAGTTTGTAGTGCTTTAGTATAGCCTGCTCTTGTGGGGTATTTTTGGTGATATC
>JALSPX010000071.1 GCA_026985755.1 Sulfurovum sp.
ACCCCTAAGTAAATATTCTACTTCTGATTTCCCTGACCCTCGTTATGCACCAGATGAAGGATTACTCGCTTATGGGGGTGACCTCTCTTCTCATAGACTCCTTTTTGCCTATAAAAAAGGGATATTCCCTTGGTATTCTAAAGATGACCCTATTTTATGGTGGTCACCCAACCCTAGACTATTACTCTATCCTGAAAAATTCATTGTACGTAAATCTTTTAGAAGGGTCTTACGTTCTGGAAAATTCTCTGTCACTTTTGATAGACATTTTTCTGAAGTAATCACCCATTGTGCCACAGTCTACAGAAAAGGTCAAGAAGCCTCATGGATTGTCGATGAAATAATAGAAGCCTATACACGCTTACATGAAGAGGGATTTGCACACTCAGTAGAGGTACACAAAGAGGGTGAACTAGTAGGTGGACTTTATGGTATCGCCTTTGGCAAGGCATTTTTTGGGGAGTCTATGTTCTCTTTGGTGCCCGATGCATCTAAAGTAGCCTTTAAAGCACTAAGTGACGTTTTAGGTAGCAAAGGTTATGATTTTATAGATTGTCAAATGCCTACAGAGCATATGATTAGATTAGGTGCAGAGATAGTAGAAAGAGATCTCTTTTTAGATGCGCTTGAAAAGAGCATAAAAAAAGAGACTGATTGGGGTCAATGGCATGATTGGCACTGGAAATATAAGGAATAGAAGATGGTAAATAGAGATATAGGATTCTCTTTATGGTTAGATTTTGTAGAGAGAGAGTTTTTAAACAATGAATTTGGCTCTTTAATAGAAAAAGGCATTATCAATGGTGCAACAAGCAACCCATCTATTTTTGCTAATGCTATCACTACTTCACCCGCATATGCAAAGCAATTAAAAAGCCTTAAAGGCAAAAGTCCTAAAGAGAAATATGAGGCATTGGCTATCGAAGATATTCGTACAGCAGCTCAAACACTACGTGATGCCTATGACAAAGGGAATGATGGATATATCTCTATAGAAGTTGACCCTTTTTTATCAAGTGATACACAAGCTACGATAGAAGAAGGTAAAAGACTTTTTTCAGCGATTGGAGAGCCCAATGTAATGGTGAAAGTACCAGCAACAGATGCTGGATATGATGCGATGAGAGCATTACTAAGTACGGGTATCTCAGTGAATGCCACTTTGGTTTTTTCACCCAAACAAGCCACACGGTGTTTAAAAGCGATGAAAAAAGGTTTGGATGAGTTTGAAGCATCTGGAGGGGGACGTTGTGAAGCGGTCATTTCTGTATTTGTGAGCCGTTTTGATAGAATGTTAGATAAAAATTTACGCAATGAAGGTATTGATGTATCTAAAACAGGTATTTATAATGCTGCAAAAATTTATAATTTGGTAGAGAGCCAGCATATACCCGCAGTAAGAACACTTTTTGCCAGTACAGGCGTAAAAGGCAATGAACTACCAGCAGACTACTATATGCGAGAACTTCTTGCGCCACATTCAGTCAATACTGCCCCATTAGCAACTATCGAAGCCTATATTCAAAAACCTGCCTCTCTACCTAAATTACCCATAGATGAAGAGCTAATCAATGGTTACTTTACCAAATTATCTGATAGTGGGTTCGATATGGACGAGATCTATGCTCAACTACTACAAGAAGGGCTAGAAGCTTTTGAAATAGCATTTCAAGAGATGCTCGATAGACTACAATAACCAAGCAAAAGGATACAAATGGAAGATCAGCTTAAAATCTATTTAAGAGCACTTATTGGCAATGGAGGCTCTGACCTTCACCTAAAATCTGGTGCTATCGCAAGATTACGCGTAGATGGGAATTTAAAAGTTTTAGGTAAAGACCCCTTAAGTGCAGATGTTTTAGATGGTATTGCAAGAGAAATTACAACACCTGAACAATATACTAAACTCAAAGAAGATAAAAATTTAGACTTTACTTATGTATTGGGTAGCGAGCATAGGTTTAGGGTTAATTTTTTTCATCAAATGGATGGACTTTCAGCAGTATTTCGTATTATCCCTGTAAGAATAGCGACATTGGATGAATTGAATTTACCAGAAGTCATACAAAGTTTTACACAAATCCAACGTGGACTTGTACTTGTTACAGGCGTAACAGGTTCTGGTAAATCTACAACATTGGCTGCCATTTTAGATAAGATAAATAGAGAAACAAATAAACACATTATTACCGTAGAGGATCCTATAGAATTTATTCACCAAGATAGAGGATGTCTCATTAATCAACGTGCTATTGGACAAGACTCACACTCTTTCTCTGATGCATTAAGAGCAGCACTAAGAGAAGATCCAGATATTATACTTGTGGGGGAGATGAGGGATTTAGAAACAATTGATATTGCACTTCATGCTGCCAATACGGGTCACTTGGTTTTTTCGACCCTGCATACATTAGACGCCAAAGAGACAATAGATAGAATTGTTGGTATGTTTAGTAAAGAGGAACAAAACCGTATCAGAGGTTCTTTAGCATCCGTACTTGAGGGGGTCATTTCACAGCGTTTAATTCCTACAAAAGTAGGAGGAAGAGTTGCAGCCATCGAAATTTTAAAAAAGACTTCTAGAATTGAGCAACTCATTATGGAAAATAGAGATGTTGAGATTCCAGATGCACTCTTTGAAGGAAAAGAAATATACGGTACACAAACTTTTGATCAAGCACTATTGGATTTGTTACATGAGGGACGCATTAGTGAAGAGGTTGCCCTAGAATTTGCCTCTAACCCTTCTGATTTAAAACTTAAAATGCAAGGGGTAGGGAAAGGTGCACTTGTGCAGGAAGAAGATGCAGCCAAAGAGCTTGATGTGTTTGATTTTAAAGAAGATGAAGAGGCATAATTTAATACTTTTTAGATATAATTCGCGTCTATTTTATTTAGGTACACGTATTTTAAATAAAAAGATTACATAATTAAAGGACAGAAATGTTAGAAGGTATCGTTAGAGAGAGTATCGGAAAGACTACTGCAAAGAAGCTTAGAAGAGATGGTTATCTAACTGCAAACCTGTACGCAAATGGCGTAGAGAACATTCAAGCAGCGTTTAAACGTGGTGAGTTTGTAAGAGCAGTGAGAAGTAAAGAAAGCCTAGCATTCCCAGTAAAAGTTGGAGACAAAGAGCTCAATGTTGTTATCCAAGAGTATCAACTTCATCCTGTACATGGTGAAGTAGTACATGTAGATTTAAGAGTAACAGTACCAGGTCAAGTTACAGATTTCCTTGTGCCTGTTCTCACACACGGGACACCAATAGGACTTAAAAATAAGGGTGTACTTATTATTTCGAAAAAAAGATTAAAAATAAGAGGTACTATTGAAAATATGCCAGCAAATTTTGATCTTGATGTAACAGCACTTAACAGAGATGACTCTATATTGGTTAGAGATATTGAAGTACCAGAAGGATGTCGTATCATGGACAGACCAGATGTTGCTATCTGTGGTGTAATAAAAGCTAAGTAAGCAACTATGACACTCTTTGTCGGTCTAGGAAATCCAGGACCACAATACGAAAATACACGTCACAATATCGGCTTTAAGGTCATTGACAAACTTGTCAATGACTTTGATGCAAGAGAAATTTCAAAAACCTCTTTTCATGGACAACTTTATCGTTCAGCCAACACATTTTTTTTAAAACCAACTACTTACATGAATCTTTCTGGTAAATCTGTACTTGCTGTGAAACAATTTTTTAAAATAGATCTTGAAAATATCATTGTCATACATGATGACATTGATTTACCCTTTGGTGCAGTCCGTTTTAAAAAGGCTGGTGGGCATGGTGGACACAATGGATTAAAATCAGTAGATTCACTCTTAGGAAAAGAGTATATACGTGTACGTGTGGGTATTGGTAAACCAGAACACAAGTCACAAGTGGCAGATTATGTCTTGCATGCGTTTAATGATGAAGAGAACAAAGATATGGCTCTGCTTATTGAACACGTAAGCAAAGCATGCAAAGCCCTCTTGTTAGAAGATATAATCAAAATAAAGTCAAACTATACGCTTAAATCTATCGAGAGTCTCAAAGCATGAATATCTTGAACCCCTCTTTATATTTTTACTATTTAGCAAAGCTTTATATCAAGAATTTGATTTCTCTACTTTTTGGGCTCTCTTTTGCTTTTGCCATTATGGATTATTTTCAACGCTCTCAAGGACTACACTCTTTTTCCCATAAAATACTCTATATTTTTTACATATGGCAAGAAGCCTTAGGTCTACTATACCCTTTGGTCATAGTATTTGCACTTATTATTACCAAATATTCATTGATAAAAAACAATACAATGGGTGCCCTGCACGCTTTTGGGTACTCAAAAAAAAGGCTTTTTTGGCCTTTGTTTATGGTGGCATCTCTTACCTATATGTTTTTTCTATTTCTGCATACTACAGAGTTTTCCTATGCCAAGGACAAAGCCAAATTATTGCTCAAAAATGAATTAGGTGCCTATGATGTCAATGATCTTTTTTTCAAATATAACGATACATTTGTCTATATTAAAAAACTAGACCCCATCAAAAAAGTTATCAAAGACATTACCATTTTTAAAGTAGAAGGCGATCAAGTGCGCTACACCATTAATGCAGAAGATGCCAGTTTCGATAAAACACAATGGGAAGCACACAATGCAACCATCAAAACACATCACTACGAAAATGGAGAACTTGAAAAGTATACGCTTACACATAAAGATAGTATCAAGACACTCAAAGGGTATAAGCCTAAAATTATTGAATCATTGTACGAAGGGAAAGCACTGAATATTATTGATGCTTATCATACATGGAAACTGCTTGATACACAACATCTCAATTCAGATAAAATCAGAGCAAGTCTTTACAGTAAGGTCATTATGCCTCTTTTTTCTATTGCCTTGATGCTCATACTCTTTTTCAAAATTCCCTTTCATGCGAGGATGATGAATATAGGAGGTATCATTGCCTTATCTTTGGGAGCTACTTTTTCTATATGGGGTATATTATTCGGACTAAATCAAATTGGATCCAATGGCGTTTTGTCCCCAGAACTTACCGCTATTGTCCCTATCGTTATTTTATGGATGTATGCAATCTATGTCTATTTTACAGATGAAAAAAATATTATCTAAAACATTGGTATAGATTTTTTTCATTTTGCTATACTTTCATCTATGAACATCAAAAACAAAGCTGCCACCTTTTTTGCTATCCTTATATTACTGCTTATTGCTTTTATCTTCTACTGGGGTACTACCAAACCTATAGATGTAATCATTCAAGCCGGACATGAAGGAAGAACAACAGGCAATACGGGTGCAGAATCCAAGCTCTATCGTGAAGAAAAGTGGAACATTATCGTAGCCAATGAAGTAGCAAAACTTCTTCAATCATGGCAGATAGATGTCAAACGTGTGCCAGCGGATATCAAATTTATGCGTGCAAAAATAGCAATTTCTATTCATTTTGATGGAGCTAGGATACCATGTGCTTCAGGTGCATCCATAGGCTATCCCTCTAAAAATTCTCATGACTTTGCCCAACGATGGAAATCTCTCTACAAAGCGTACTTTCCTTACAAATGGCATAAAGACAATTTCACCCCAAACCTCAAGAACTACTACGCATACCAATGGATAAAAGCAGATAAATTTCTACTCCTGGAACTGGGAGAAATCACCTGTGACACACAAACCAAATGGCTCAAACCTAGACTTAAAAAAATAGCCCATCTTATAGCATACAGCATTGCCACTGAGCTTGGGGAAAAAGTAAAAAAACCTTCTTTGTAATTTAGGGCTCCTCTATACGCTTTTAAATTTTTAGCATCTTCTTCTTCAGGAATAAGGCTATTTTTTATAGTTTTTCAAGCCAAAAACCCTATTTTATTTAAAATACTATAATAAATATTGACATTTAATCCTATTTATATTATACTTTGTTAAATTTTAAGGATTTATCATGAAAATATCACAATCTGCCAAAGAAAAAACAAAGATTAAAATACTTCAATCTGCTGTAGATCTCATTATAGAAAAAGGCTTTGATAATGCAAGCCTCAGAGAGATGGCTAAAAATGCTGGGGTATCTAACCCTACTATCTATAATTACTTTCCCTCTAAAGAGAAACTCCTCTATGCTTATATAGAACAAAAACATAAAGAGGCAGTCGCAAGCCTACAAGAGATAGAAGACTTTCATACCTATACACTAAGAGAGCAACTCCAAACCCTCATAGAGACAGAATTGGAACTTTATCTTGAAGACAGAGAGTTTATCATACAAATAGCGGATATGGTCTTTCACGCTTCTGGGCTCAAAATGGGGAAACTCTATGAGACCAATGCACGCTTTATAGAAACAGTAGACGAGATGCTAAGCATCGCCATAGAAGCAGAAGAGATAGCAGAACCACCTTTTAGAGAACACCTGCCAAAACTCTTTTGGGACTACTACATTATGGTGGTAGCCTACTGGGTCAAAGATGACTCAGAGATGTTTGAGAACACCACGCAGTTTATAGACCATTCATTGGGCTTGGCAGAGGCCGTGTTGCACTCAGATATACTCTCTAAAGCTTCTGATTTGGGGATGTTCTTTTTTAAGACCCATATGCTAAATAGCCTACAAAAATTTGCTACGAAACAAGAGTCTTTCAGTAAAATCAAACGTAAACTAGGAGAGGTACTCCATGGATAATGCACTCCCAACAGGCAAACTCTCTCGTGGTAAAGTTGTAGGAAAAGCACTGCTTAAAATAGGCGCTAAAAAAACAAAACGTTTTGTAACAAATGGCGACAAAACACAAAACCATGAAGAGATAGCAGATATTATCTTCGATGCACTAGGTGAGCTCAAAGGTGTCTCAGTAAAGATAGCCCAACAAGTGGCTTTGGGAATGCCGTTTTTACCGCCTGAGTATTTAGAAAAAATCAGTAAATCATTTAATGCCATACCTAGCATCAACAAAGCGCTGGTAAGAAAAATAATCAAAACAGAGCTGGGTCACTACCCGCAAGATACTTTTGAGAGTTTTGAGATGACAGCCTTTGCAGCTGCCTCTTTAGGGCAAGTGCATTTAGCCACCAAAGATGGCGAACAACTCGCCGTAAAAGTACAATACCCTGGCATCAAAAAAAGCATAGAGTCCGACATGAGCCTCATACACTTTGGTATGAAACGCTTTGCCAAAGGGCAAAATGTGGACCACATCGTAGGAGAGATAGAGGCACGTCTTTATGAAGAAGTAGACTATCTACTAGAAGCAAAAAACTGTGACTTTTTTAGGGAAAATATAGACAATAAAAATATCGTCATACCAAAGGTCTACCCTGCCCTTTCTACAGAAAAAGTGCTGACGACCTCCTTTTTAGAGGGATTGAATTTTGATAGCTATATGGCTAACAATCCAACGCAAGAAGAAATAAATAACTATGCTCAGCTAATATTTGATACTTTCTTTTATGCCCTCTATACACTAAAGCATATACATGCAGACCCAAATCCGGGGAATTTTCTCTTTTTAGAAAATGGAAAACTTGGATTGATAGACTTTGGGTGTGTTAAACGTGTAGAAGATGAATTTCTAACCCAATATAACCAACTACACCTCAACCTTTTAGAAGAGAATGATGACCAAAGTATCATTCAACAATACGTAACATTAGGGATGATAGAGGAAGAAAATGAGGAAGAGATGCTCACCTTTTACACAGAAATTATTAAACCTCTTGACACACTCTATAAAGAGCCTCTTGTAGGCGATAGCTATGACTTTAAAGCAAACAACGATTTTTCAAAAAGAGGTTTTGAGATGATATTTGAAGTGCAACAAAAACAGTTTCACTCTGTACATAAACTCAATGAACAGTTTTTATTTATCAACCGTACCTTGCTTGGTTACTATGCACTTTTTGAGAAGATGGGTGCGAGGATTGAGACTGGGTATGTGAAAGATTTGATGCAAAAACACAATAAACAAACTCAAAAATAAGGAGAGTTGGTATGAAAAAAATAATCATATTTGGTGGTTCAGGATTTATAGGTCAAAATTTAGCAAAAAGATTGGAGACATCCAAATACGAAGTTCATATTGTATCAAGAAACAAACCAAAAAATTGTTTCGGTCAGTTTACACAGTGGGATGCTTCAACTCTAGGTTCATGGGTAGACCTACTTGAAAATTCTGAAGCTATAGTCAATCTAGTTGGACGAAGTGTTGACTGCATTAAAACCGCTGAAAACATAGATGAAATTTTACGTTCACGTGTAGATAGTACCCTACTCGTAGGTCAAGCTTTAAAGCAAATAAAAAATAAGCCAAAAACATGGGTACAAATGTCAACAGCACATCGCTATGGAGATTCCTTAAATACTATCTGTACAGAATCTTCCTCTTTTGGTTATGGCTTGGCTCCGTATGTAGGTAAGATGTGGGAAAGAGCTTATCTAGAAGTAGTACCCAAAAACATGAAACAAGTCATTGTACGTACCTCTTTTGTATTAGGAAAAGAAGGCGGTGCTTTACAACGTATGGCATCCCTAACCTCTTTGGGTTTAGGTGGCACACTGGGACATGGCAAACAAGGTATTTCATGGATTCACGAAGATGACATGAGTCAACTACTCATTCAAGCCATTGAGAACAACACTATGTCAGGGGCATATATAGCATCCGCACCCAATCCTGTATCCAATGCATTTTTTATGAAAAGGCTAAGAATCGCACTAAATATGAAAATAGGTCTACCTGCATTTTCATGGATGGTTAAATTAGGAGCTCCAATTTTTATGAATACTGATCCGGAATTAGCACTTTATGGTCGATATTGTATTTCAGAACGATTAAAAGAAGAAGGGTTTGATTTTAGCTATCCTACATTAGAGGAGGCATTTGATGATATATTTATGGATTGCTAAGAGATATCCCTTTTTAAATAACCATCATAATCTCGAAGTAAACCCTCTTTTTTTAAAAAGAAGGTTAGGAACTGAGTATATGAAAAAGTTAATGAAGGAGTATCGATAGTATGGAAAATATAAAATTAGAAACGAATAAATTAAACCCAATCCTAAAAGATAAAAAAATAGCCTTATCCCTTATTCTGATTGGATTGCTTCTCTCTAGTATAGAGAACTTTGGTAAAATGAATATGCTTGTAGGAGGATGGCACATTGTCTCCTATATACTTCTTCTCCTACCACTCATATATATCATATGGACGAAACAGATTATAAATCTTTACACTAAATGGATCATGCCTTTTTTATTTGTGATGATAGGTAATATGTTCTACTACAACAATGACATGGCACAATATACCCTGCCAATTATTTTTTATATACTTGTGTTTATGCTGTATACAACATCCATGCATAACGTGCATAGTATACATCAAGTTATTCTACTTAAAAACTATAAAATAGGTGGCATTTCCTATTTAAAAGAATTTTTTAGAGATTTATTTGTTCATAATATTGATAGAAAAATCTATACACGCATAGGGATAGCACTACTGATTACTGTCCCTTTCTTTATTACATTTGCCATGCTTTTGTCCTCAGCAGATAGTCACTATAGTACATTTTTCAAAAACATATTTAATTTTCATATACCCTTTAAATTACAGTATATATTCACATTACCACTTATGTTTATTATATATCTCTTACTTTTTATAGTCTCTTTTTCAAACTTTAAAGAGCGTAAAATAACAACAGAATCTACAAAATTAGATATGTTAATCATAGGTATATTTTTGGGTCTGATAAATCTTTTATTTCTAAGCTTTATCGTTCTACAGATACCATTTTTATTAACAGGTAATATATCAGAAAACGTAAATATCGCAGACTTTGCTAGAGAAGGGTTTTTCCAGCTCATGATGGTTATGGGACTTGTCTCACTTATATTTCTCTTCATACTCAGAAGACATAAAAATGAAAAGCTCACTACTGTACTTCTCATCGGGCTATTGGTCCAAAGTATCATCATGGGCATTGTGTCTCTTAAAAAAATGTACCTCTATCAGTCCATCATGGGTGCTACAGTTCTAAGGTATTATGTAGAATGGTTTGATTATTTTCTTCTTATTGTATTGGTCTTGGGGATTGTATTTCTTGTTAAAAGATATGCTTTTACTAGCTTACTTGATATTATAACCATTATAGGACTTGTTTCTTTTACTCTCGTAGTTTCTTTAAATATAGATGCAATTGTCGCAAAACACAATATAGAGAAGTTTAAAAATATTCCTGAAAAACTAGATAAAAATGCTTTACGTTGGCTCTCCATAGATGCACTACCTATAGTAAGTAAATATCATATCGACTTGAAAGATAAGGATTATTATGAAGAATCTCACCCATGGTATATTAAACATCAACGAAAAAACTGTGAGATATTCTCCACATATCATTATGGCTATTGTTCTATACTAAAAAAGTATGGAGAGTAAAATGCAAAGCATACAAACAAGGTGGCTCATACCCCTAAGCTTTTTCCTCTTCATAAGCTACATCATCTTCCTAGCGGATACGGCTGATTACAACTTTGCCTTTCATGTGGTGGGGCAAGTTCCCTATGGGGATAAGATATGTCATGCCCTATTGTATGGGGTTATGGCTTTTCTTTTGAATGATGGATTAGAGTTTCGTAAATTCTCTCATCTTGGTGTGATGGCAATCACCCCCTACATAGGTTCTATCATCGTCCTTATTTTTGCAACACTTGAAGAGTGTAGTCAATATTACATTCCTTCTCGTACCTTTGATTTATGGGATTTAGGAGCTGATTTTGTTGGAGTGGTTTTATTTTCAGTGTGGAGGAAAAAATAAATGCCCCACTACAACCTAACCATCATTACTTCAGAAGCCTCTAATAATGCACTCATCCATGCATTGGAAAAACAATATAACATCCTCATAGTAGATAAAAAGAAACATTTTAGAAATACTATCAAAACAGCAGATGGCTATCTTGTTGTGCTTTACAAAGAGAAAAAGAATGTAGAAATATCTACAGATTTACTCATTAATTTATAAGGAGGCTTAAGCTTTTTAGCTTATACCTCCTAAGCAACATCAGAAAAGTCTTCTACAGGGACAGAAATTTTTTTACTCACCTTTTTACCATTTTGGACTGCAAAAAACTCTTTTTCAATCTGTTTTAAGACCTTTGCTTCATAGTATTTCTCTTTACAAAATTCACATTCTAATGCTGGAACATTATTAAAAATCATATATTTATCATCGTGTTTATAGGTATATTCACTGAATGTTTGTTGCATATTTTTATTACCACAGAAATTACAAGTTTTCATTTTTTTGCCCTTTCATAAGGTGTTATAAACTTTGGAGGTGTTGGTATATACACCGTAATAATTACTAGACTATCGCCACTCATTCCACATACTGAATGTATAGGGATACCACTTTGACTAAATCCTACCACCAAACAACTACTACCTCTGACATCATCTTCATAATTTTCCAAGATACTGCCAGCACAAATAGACTCTTCAATCTCTACAATCAAAAGATTATCGTTCATACGCTCTTTATCTGCATGTTGTGAGAAAAAGTAATTCTCCTTGTTAATGCAGTTGATAATCCACTTTATATCCATCATGTTGAATATTATACACTATTTTTCCATTATCTAGCACTTTCAACGCAATTTATGGTAAAATAATCTTTTCTTATTTTATGACGCTTTTTGAGCAAAGCCCAAAAAACTACGTTGTCACTGAGACCTCTTCAGCAGAGTGCTCATACGACTAGTCGTATTTATGAACTAAGATACACCTATTTTAGGATGAACCTATGAGACACTTTTTAACACTCAAAGATTTTAGCAAAGAAGAAATCTTAGAGATGATAGCACTGGCACAAAAGATAAAAGCACAAACCAAACAACGCAAGTTTGTACCCTATATGGGGCATCAGACACTAGGCATGATATTTGAAAAATCTTCTACACGTACCCGTGTGAGCTTTGAGACGGGGATTTACCAGCTTGGTGGTGTGGGTCTCTTTTTGTCCAGTAACGACATACAGCTTGGACGTGGTGAGCTGATGAAAGACACCGCACGAGTGATTAGCCGTATGGTTGATATGGTGATGATACGTACCTTTGAGCATAGCAAACTAGAAGAGTTTGCCAAGTACTCTAAAGTACCTGTGATTAATGGGCTTACAGACTCCTACCACCCAGTACAACTCATGACCGACTACCTCACCATGATAGAGTGTGGCAAAGACAAAGACCCTGTGGTTGCCTATGTAGGTGACGGAAACAACATGACGCACTCATGGCTCATGCTCTCTGCCAAACTAGGTTTTGAGCTGAGAATAGCGACGCCAAAAGGCTATGAGTGTGATGCATCTATCGTCGAAGAAGCCTTAGCAATAGCCAAAGAGAGTGGTGCCACAATCACCTTTGGCAATGACCCTATTGAAGCAGTCAAAGGCTGTGATGTTGTCACCACTGACACATGGGTGAGTATGGGACAAGAGGATGAAAAAGAGATACGTATGAAAGCCTTTGAGGGATACATCGTCGATGAAACACTCATGAGCCACGCAAAAGATGATGCCATCTTCTTACACTGTCTACCTGCCTACAGAGGCTACGAAGTAAGCGAAGAGACCTTCGAAAAACATGCAGACGTCATCTTTAGCGAAGCAGAAAACCGACTCCATGCACAAAAAGGGATTATGGTATGGTTGGACGCGAAGCGGAATGAAGAATTAGAAATTAGAAATTAGAAATTATTGTTTACATAATCTTATAAAAACGAGTAAGCACTTTGAAGACATATATAAATTAAAATCGCTTGCGTTTTTTTCTTTTTTGGTTACTTGTTTCTATTTTATCGCAGTACAAAAAAGAAAAAAGTAATAAAAGAGCATTGACATTTTTAACAATAATAGATATAAGTAAAAACTGATATATACATTACCCACGTAAAAAGACTGTAGAAAACACAGTCTCAGGAATGGACACGAAACTTTGAGAGGTACTATGAGCACACAATTAGAAGATATTTTTAACTTCAGCGAAACAAGTGATGATTGTATCAAATGTGGAAAGTGTATCCCCGTTTGTACCATCCACCAAGTCAACCCAGACGAAACCACCTCTCCTCGTGGTTTCATAGATTTACTAGGTGCCTACCAAAGAGGTGATTTGGAGCTGGACAAGAATGCCAAAAACATCTTTGAGTCTTGTTTTTTATGTACCAACTGTGTGGATGTCTGCCCTAACTCACTAGCAACAGATATGGTCATAGAAGAGGTTCGTGCAGACATTGCTGATAAATTTGGTATTGCATGGTTTAAGCATATCGCCTTTTATCTACTAGAGCACCGAAAAGTCATGGACATCGTCATGAAGTTTGGTTTTATGTTTAAAACCTGTGCCTTTAAAGTAGACGAAAACAAAGGCGGACTTCTTGCACGTTTTAGAATGCCTATGGTCAAAAAAAACAGGCTTATCCCTTCGTTATCCAAAGTGAGTTTTCTCAACAGCTACCCTGAAGAGATACCAGCAGAAAATCAAGAACAAAAAAACCAACGTGTTGCACTCTTTATAGGGTGTCTTGCGAACTATAATTATGTAGGTATTGGTGACAGCTTGGTGGAGATACTCAAAGAGCTCAATATCGATATATTTATCCCTAAAGCACAGCTCTGTTGTGGTGCTCCTGCGTACTTTACAGGTGCGGTGGACTCTGTAGAGCGTATGACCAAAGCCAACATAGAGTACTTTGAAAGCTTTATGGATGAGTGTGATGCTATGCTCATCCCTGAGGCTACTTGTTCGGCAATGGTCAAACATGACTGGCAAGTCTTCTTTAAAAACCATGATATGCCAGAGTGGGAAGCACGTGCCAAAAAAGTAGCAGAAAAAATCCATATGGCGACTGCATGGCTCGATGACAATACTCCACTGCAACAGATACTCAAAGACAAAGGTACCATGTCTGATAAATCAGTCACCTACCATGACCCATGTCATGCCAGAAAAGTACAAGGCATCTATAAACAGCCTCGTAATCTACTCGCACCCAACTACCCTATGGTAGAGATGTCTGACCCAAACAGATGTTGTGGTTTTGGTGGTGTGACGATGCAAACAGAGAAGTTTCATTTTGCTGAAGCGGCAGGTAAACCAAAAGCAGCGATGATTAAAGAGACCAAGGCAACCTATGTCTCTGCAGAGTGTTCTGCCTGTCGCGTACAGCTCTCTGAAGCATTAAACAATGCAGACGTTGAGACTGTCTTTAAAAACCCTTTAGAGCTTATTGCAGAGGCTTTAAAAGATTAATCTCTTTGGACTCTTCTGCGTTCTGGCATAATAAAAAATATGTTGTTCCCATTTTCATGTTTATACGCCAACCTATAGCGTAATTTTTTCAAAATATTATTTACAATATAGAGTCCTAAGCCAAAACCGGCACTGCGCTTTTCTTCTTGAGAAAAAGGTTCAGTATAGTATGCAAAATCATGTTCTAATTTCTTCCCTTCAGAGATAATCTCTATCACATCTTGATTGGTTTTTAATAAAACAGATTTTTGATTTCCATACTTTATACCATTATCCAAAAGATTTTTTATCGCCAATGCCATGAGTTTTTTATCTGTTGTTAGTGCCCTATCATCAATATCTATATGAATAAGAGAACTTTGTGTCATTAAAAGTTCTTGACTTACTTTAAGAATTTCAGAAAGCATCACATATTCAAAATTAGGTTCAAAACTTTGTGTCGTTACACGTTCAAGTGTAGCTAGCTCAGAAATAAGTTCATTCATCCTCTCAAATGCACGTATCAGGACACTCTTTGTCTCTTCATCTTCAAGCATTTCAACAACAATACGCCCTTTGGTAATAGGCGTTTTCAATTCGTGCATTACATTTCTCATAAAAAGATTTTTTGAAGTGCTCAGTTCATGAATATGTATAATTGCATCATCAAAACTTTTTGCAATTTTACCTATTTCATCATCATATTCATAAGAGATCCTAGTATGTAAATCACCATGTGCAAACTTCTGTATCTGTTTATGCAATCGCTTTAAGGGATAAAGTTTTTTTAAAATTGCCACATATAAAAGTAACAGCAAAGAGATCAAAAAGACACCTATGGCAATTGCATATTCAAAATTAAAATTTTTCGTTTTTTTATCTTTAAGCATTAACGTATATCCCATACGTTGCACATAGATATAACGCTGTTTATCTACATCAAATACCCGCACTTTTCCTATACGTGATCCTCCTGTAAATATCGTTTTTCCTTTTGCCATA
>JALSPX010000072.1 GCA_026985755.1 Sulfurovum sp.
AGCGTTCAAGTAACTTTTTACTCTCCTCATCCCTACTTTGCCAATACCTATAGAGTGCCTCTAAAGATTTATAGACACGACCGTTGCTATAGTCGTACCCCATGGCGAAGTTTAGGTTGTTGTGTGTGTCAAAAAGAGTGAAGTGTTCTTTGAAACTCTCATCTGGCAAGATAAGGACTATCTCTTCTGGGCTTATGCCAGAACGCACCATCTGTTCTATCTCTTTAAAAGCAACTGCTATCTGCTCTTCTCTCTCCTCTACTGCGTAGACTTGTGCATCTATATGCGCGTCATTGTTTACAGCATCCAACAACGCTTTAGTCGATAAAGAAAAATGTGTATGTTTGTTGTTTGGGAGTGTAATGCCTAGTGCCTCAAAACGCTCTTGCATTTTCCTGTTAAATTTACTTGTGCTGTAGTGCACGGTGAGTGAGACTTTTTGTGCGATATCCTCCAAGAGTGACAACTCAAAATGGCTTAAGTACCCCTCTAGGTGAATCTCTATCTCTTTATAGGCACTTAAAAACCCTTCGTTGAGTCTGTAGTTACTTGGGATGAATGCTTTATCTGTCAACCCTTTGGCTTCAAGTAAGCTATGGTAGTTTAAAAGTAGTCTCTCCAGTATCTCAAGGTACGTACCAAACTCTGCGTAAGCGTCAGCCTCTGCTAAAGTATCAAAGCCTACACCCTCACCTGACAGCTCTTCAAAAAACTTAAAAAGTGCATCACTTTTGGTAAAAAATCGCACCAGTGACACATCCAACTTTAAATCTGAAAATGCATCAAACTTTGCAGCTTCACGTAGTAGCAATATACGCTGTAGTGGGTCTATCTGTATTTTGTTTTCAAGCAGTATGGCTCGCTGTTCAAACTCTTCCATACGCATGAGTGTCGGTAAGAAGCCCTCTTGGGTTTTGTGTTTTTGACTGATGCTTCTCAAAGCTCTAGATGTTGGGTAAATGTGAAGTTGATTCATAAAATATAGTATATCCTAACTTTCATTGACCTATCTCATACTGTTTACAAATTCTTTTTGCTATAATATTCTACTTTTCTACAAGGATATCTATGCACAATTTCAAGCATGCCGATCTCATACAAAAATATAATATTCCAGGTCCTAGGTATACTTCTTATCCTACTGTACCTTTTTGGGATGCTTCTGGCATAGAGACCAATCATTGGCTAGAGACTCTGCAACGTGCTTTCAATGAAAGTAATAAAGAAGAGGGGATTAGTCTTTATATTCATATGCCCTATTGTGAAAGTCTATGTACATTTTGTGCTTGTCATAAACATATCACCAAGAGACATGATGTAGAGGATGAATACATCGATACCATACTCAAAGAGTGGGCACTCTATGTAAATGCCCTTGGCACAATACCAAATATCGCAGAGATACACCTAGGAGGAGGGACACCCACCTTTTTTTCATCCAGCAACCTCAAACGTATGATAGATGGTATTTTTAACTTGGCTACAAAGCATACACATTTTGACTTCTCTTTTGAGGCACATCCCAACGAAACTACCAAAGAGCAGATGCAAACTTTATTTGATTTGGGTTTTACGCGAACCTCTTTTGGAATTCAAGACTATGACCCTAAAGTCCAACAAGCCATCAACCGTATACAAACATATGAGACTGTACAACATATCAATACTATCAGTAGAGAAATTGGCTATACATCTATCTCACATGATATTATCTTTGGTTTACCACATCAGACACTAGAGAGCATTCAATCAACGATTGAAAAAACCATCTCGCTAAAACCTGATAGAATTGCCTACTATTCTTATGCTCATGTACCATGGATAAAAGGTGTGGGACAACGTGGTTTTGATGAAAAGGATCTTCCTCAAGATACTTACAAGAGAGAACTTTATGAATTAGGAAAAAAACTGTTTTTTGAAGCAGGTTACCAAGAAATAGGTATGGACCATTTTGCACTCCCTTCTGACAAACTCAGTATTGCTATGAAAGCAAAAAAACTTCATAGAAATTTTATGGGCTACACTGCGGGCAAAACCAAACTTATGATAGGATTAGGCATGTCTTCTATCTCTGATTCTTGGTATGCCTTTGCACAAAATGAGAAACGTGTAGAAGACTATATTCATAGAGTAAACAAAGGTCAACTACCTCTATTTCGAGGACATGCACTAAGCCCTGAAGACCTGATTGTCCGTAAGCATATACTCAACCTCATGTGTCACCTTGAAACCTCTTGGGACGATAAAGCTATGCAGCTTGACACTATGCCAGAGATATTGCAAAAGCTTGAGGAGATGAGACACGATAATTTGATAGAGATTAATGAAAATAGACTTATCATCAAAGAATCTGCTCGCATGTTTGTACGTAATGTATGTATGGCATTTGATCTCAAACTTGCACGTAGCCAACCTGAAAATAAAATATTTTCAATGACCATTTAAAAAGGTAATACTATCATGTTTAAACAAATACTAATATGGGGTGTAGGTGCATTCGTACTCATACAAGCGATTCAAATTACTATTCCTCCAATACCAGACAAGATTGACAAAAGTAAAGAGATGCCTATGCCAAAAGAAATTGCAACACTTATAAAAACGTCATGCTACGACTGCCACTCTTATGAAACAAACATGCCATGGTATGGTCATGTCGCACCTATCTCTTGGGAGGTACAATCACATATTAAAGAGGGTAGATTAGCGTTAAACTTCCAAGAATGGGGAAATTATAGTGAAGAGAAAAAACAAAAAATCTATGATGGCATTGCAAAAACAATCAATCTGCGTATGCCGATGCCTATGTATATCAGCATGCATAAAAATGCTGATTTGTCACATGAACAAAGAAAAAAAATTAAAGTATGGGCAAAGGAGCATAGTAAAAAGGAGCGTTAATACTCCTTTTTAAGGCTTGATATATGCGGGGAGCTGAGAATACCCAATGGCATCGCCAATTTGAGCTCTAAGTTGCAAGGTATATCTGCCTGCTTTAGTGATATTGACATCTGATATACTATATTTTCCATCTGAGATTTTTATATTTTCTCTTAAAATATCCTCTTTTCTACTATGAGGTCTTGTCAGCAAAAAAGTCACATTTGCATCATTTACAATAGAACCATCTTTTCTACTCACACGATAGCTAAAGCTGTTTTTACCTAAATGCAAAAGTATCTCTTTTTCCTCTTTTGCACGTTTGGCATTTTCTAGCTCAAGCATCATTGTTTGCGTGTTTAATATCTCAATAGTATATTGCTTATTAAACAGGGCTCTTTTTTCCATTATGTCGTTGATATTCATATCTGCCTGTTGATACTTAAGCATATACTGATTAGACTCCTGTACAGGCAAAGATGAAGCAGATTTAACCGTCCAATAACTTAAAGTTATACCCACAACAAGAAAGCCCATAATCATATGTGGCCAATATGTTTTTTGCTTATTTTGTTTTACCATTTTTTATCCTCATTATTAGGGGGCGTATCATAAATATCCAAAGGACAAATAATGAACCAATATAGACCAATATTTTTAAATAGCCTATCATAGTACGCGTGTCATTCGGAATAGTTGTTGTCAATTTCACATTTTTTGCATCAGCAATTTGGTCTGCTAATTCTGAAAAACCTTGCACGATACCAATATTAAATTTATCTTCTTTGCTGTTTTTATCATTGACTGCAACCACATCTATTGTTGCATCCATCACACTATTTTTGTTATAAAGCTTACCAATATCTGGGGTTGAGGGTATCAGTGCAACCCGACCTTTTTGTCCAGACTTATTTGTAATCACTGCATTAGGTGCAAATATCAACATCACATAGGGCTTGCTCATATTTACTTCATATTTCTTACTGTATTCTACCAAATTAAACTTCTCTACAAAGTTTTCATTGCTTGCGACAACATATTCACTTATCCCTGTTTTTTCAAACAATTCATTACCCATTTTTTCAATAAGGTTACTGGTATAGGGTTTTAGTAAATCATTTTTTAAAATATAGGTTGCGTGAAGTAAGAAAGGTAGAAGCAAAGCAAGCAAGGCGAAC
>JALSPX010000073.1 GCA_026985755.1 Sulfurovum sp.
TTTTTCTACACAAATACCATGAATATCTGCAGAGACTGTACGTGAATTGGTGTTATATGCATACAAAGAGCCTATGCCCCCCGATGCGATAATCACATCATCTGCATAAATCGTAGTAGGTTCATAGTTGACTGTGGCTTTCACACCATAACAACGCCCATTTTCGATAAGCAGGTCATAGACCAATGTATTTTTCTGAAGTTGATGTTTGTTTTGTACCATCATAAAGTAGTGCATATAACGCCCAGTAGCATCTCCACCTGCATGGACAATACGTTCTACCGAGTGTGCTGCTTCTTTGGTAAATAGTATATTGCCCTCGTCATCTTTATCAAACTCCATACCTTTATCTATGATATCCGCTGTCGTCGTGAGTGATGTACGTGAGAGTATCTCTACTGCTTCTTTGTTGTTGTGGTATGCACCTGCTGCCATGGTATCTTCTACATGTATTGGGATATCTGCCTCATCTAGAGCTGTTACCATACCACCTTGGGCATAAAAGGTATTACATTCCCATGGAATATCTTTACACACAACAAGTACTTTTTTCTCTTTGGGAATATTCATTGCCGCATACAAGCCTGCGATACCTGCACCTATAATCAATACATCAAACTTTTCCAACGTTACCCTTTGATAGTACTAGAGGTATCTGGTACATACTTGGGACTCGTTTTGTGCCCACAACCTACTAAGGCTATACAGCAAAGTGATGCTATAATTACTTTATGAAAAAAGCGTCTACTATTTTGTCTCATCTCTCATCCCAACCTCAATTTAAATTTTTAGAGCAACAGCTCTGCTATAAGAAGTATATTGCACTCCTTACACCTAAGTATCAAAAAGCCATTGCTTTTATCTACATTAAAGACAACACACTATTTGTAGCAGTCACACATCCTGGCTTTAAAATGGAACTTAATTATAATAGAGATTTATTAAAAAGCGTATTAACCCAGTTAGGAAAACACGATTCTACCTGTGAAATGATGCAGGCAAAGGATGTCGTTATTTTTCACAGTAAATACCATCCTATGGAAAAAGAGAAAGTAGATGAAAGCACTGTGCCGTACTACCATGAATTGGCTTCGAGTGATTTTAAAATAGAGAGTAATGATACTGATATTATCACTAAATTTGAACAGATAAAAGAGCAAATCAAGTGCAACAAGTAGTTCAAAATCTCCCCTCATCATCAGGGGTCTATCAATATTTCGATGCCAAAGGCAAGCTACTCTATGTCGGTAAAGCCAAAAATCTGAAAAACAGAGTCAAATCCTATTGGCGTTTTACTCCAATATTTAGCCCCAATCCAAACCAAAGTCCACGTATTATCAAAATGCTACATGAGGCACAAAAGCTAGAGTATATTGTGGTGCAGAGCGAAGAGGATGCACTTGTCTTGGAAAACTCACTCATCAAACAGCTCAAGCCCAAATACAATATTTTATTGCGAGATGACAAGACCTACCCCTATATCTACATCGATGAATCTGTAGAATATCCAAGATTTGAGATCACACGAAAAGTTATCAAGGGTAAAAATATTACCTATTATGGGCCTTTCCCTACTGGAGGCAGAGCATTGCTTGATGCCTTGTATGAAGTCTATCCTCTGGTACAAAAAAAATCATGCCTACGTGAAGGCAAAGCCTGCCTCTTTTTTCAAATCAAAAAATGTTTGGCTCCCTGCGAACAACGTGTCACACCCCAAGCCTATGCCCAGATAGTCAATGATGCCAAAACCTCTATTGTCAAACGTAAACACCTCATCACTACGCTAGAAGAGAAGATGACAACCCTTGCCATGCAAGAACGCTATGAAGAAGCTGCGGCTATGCGTGACTCTATAGAGTCTATACGCACACTGACCATTACATCCAACATAGACCTCGCCAATACACTTGACCTCGATATCTTTGCCATCCAAAATGGTGATGAACGTGGTGTCATCGTCAAGATGTTTATGCGTGGCGGTAAAATCATCTCTTCAGCCTACAGCTACTTTAGACATACACATATCTATGATGAAAATGAAGCCTACAAACAAGCACTCTTAGAGTTTTACACCATAGACACACCCCATATAGCCAAACAAGTACTCACGGCACATGTGTTTGAAGATGCCGCACAAGTCGCTTCAACCCTGAGTACCCGTTTTGATAAAAAGATAGAAGTAGTGACCCCACAACGTGGTAGCAAAGCCAAACTCATTGCCATCGCTTTACAAAACTGTGAAGAGCTCCTGCGTAAAAAAACCCATGACAGCATTATAGAGCAACGCATAGCTGATTTGTTTGATTTATCTACCATACCTTACCGCATTGAGACCTTTGATAACTCACATATGATGGGTGTGGCTACGGTAGGAGGTATGGTCGTATGGGATGAAAACAGATGGGACAAAAGTGCCTACAGACGCTACGAACTCCATGCCAGAGATGAGTATGGACAGATGAGAGAGATGCTCTCTCGTCGTATCGAAAAATTTCAAGAGACGCCTGCCCCTGACTTGTGGATACTCGATGGAGGACAGGCCAACCTTAATCTAGCACATACCCTTCTCAAAGAAGCAGATGTCAATTTGGATGTCATTGCTATAGCCAAAGAGAAACTCGATGCCAAAGCCCACCGTGCCAAAGGGGCAGCCAAAGATATGCTCTATACCGCAGAGGGCTTATTTGAGCTAAAACCAAACGATAAAAGACTCCACTGGATACAACGCCAACGTGATGAAGCACATCGCTACGCCATCACCTACCATCAAAATAAAAAACGCAAAGAGGACACACAAATATCACTGCTAAACAAAAAAGGCATAGGCAAAGCCACTGTGGCAAAGCTGATACAATATTTTGGAACTTTTGAAGCGATTGAAGCTGCTTCATCTACAGAAATTGAAAAAATAACCAATAAAAAAATTGCAAATCTATTGAAAAGCAAGATACTTTAAAAACGCTTTATCACTATTTTTGACAATATTGTGTTATACTTTTTCTTATATATTATATATATTGAAGTAGTAATAAAATCACTTTTATCTACTACTGAATTAGACAGTAAAGGTAAATCACAATGCAAAGCCCCACTCCTCTTGATGAAGAGTATACTTTTGAAAAAGGTTTGATTATCAGTTCAACAGACCTTAAAGGTATAATTACCTATGCCAATAGAAAATTTTGTGAAATTGCAGGATATCACAAAGATGAACTCATAGGTAAAAATCATAATATTATCAGACATCCTGACATGCCAAAAGTAGCTTTCCAAGGCTTATGGGAGACCCTTTCAAAAGGTGAAGAGTGGGCAGGACCTGTTAAAAATTTACGTAAAGATGGGAAATATTACTGGGTTCACACACATATTACCCCTGTCTTATCTCAGGAGGGGGTAGTAATGTCATACACAGCAGCCAGAAGACCTGTCTCTACAAGTGAAATCGATGCTATTACTTCCGTCTATCATGAGATGCTTACAAAAGAAAAAAACAATGCACATTAAATAAAAGGGATTACAAACATAATGTATTATATTACGAATCAAACAGACCAAATTATTGCTATGGATAATGCACTTTTAGATTTATTCAATATTGATACCATTGAAGTATTCACAAAAAAAATCATCTTAGAAGAGATTGTGTTTTCATCTTTAGAAGACAAAATAGCTATTAGCTATCAAGATAAAACCCATCATTTTATACTCAAAGAGTATCCCCTATCTAGTATATTAGGAGAGTTTCATTTAAGACATCTATCTATCGAAGAAGCAGAAGAGCATACTCCTTTAGAAGAAGAAACAAATGAAGCCATTTCGATGAAAGATGATTTGGATATATCTGATTTTGATATTGATACATTGATACTGAAAGATGAGCCTCTGCCTGAAATAGAAAAAGTCAATATATCTTATGATACTACAGACAATATGCTTGATTCAGAAAATGAACTCAATGCCCTGGTCATACCAAATAGCCCAGAGACTACGATTGATACCATTTCTATAGAAACAAAAGAAGAAACAAAAACAGAAAAAATGCCTCTCATCC
>JALSPX010000074.1 GCA_026985755.1 Sulfurovum sp.
TTGGGCTCTTTGGCTGTGAGGTGTTGGTAGGGGCTAGCCGTAAGTCAATGATAGACAAGATTATCTCTACTCCAACAGAAGAACGTTTGGCAGGGACACTGGCTATCCACCTCAAAGCAGTGGAAAATGGTGCGAGCATCGTACGCTGTCATGATGTGATGGAGCATGTGCAGGCGTTGGCTGTAATGGATACGTTGAGATAAATTGACATTGTAGCCCTTTTGTGCTACAATTAAATAAAAAAGGATTACCGATGGCACTAGATGCAACAGTACGCGCTAGAATAGACGCAAGTTTGAAGCATGATGTAGAAAAGATTCTCTCAGAACTAGGACTTAGTACTTCTCAAGCTATTACAATGTTCATGAAGGGAATTAAGCGTGAGCGAGGTATACCAATGGCACTTAAAATACCTAATGAAGAAACTATACAAGCAATGAAAGATGCCGAGATGGGTATTAATATGGAAGAGATTACTTTAGAAGAGATGATTGCTGAGCACAAAAGAGGTTATGGTGCTAAAGGTTAAACAGCATAAAAGTTTTTTGAAAGATTTACGTAAAATACAATTAAGTGATAAACATTTTACTAAATATATTGTCTATATTTCAAAACTTATCGAAGAAATTCCTTTACCGAAAGAGGCATTAAATCATCCACTTAAAGGTATATATGAAGGATATTTTGAATTTCATATTAGTGGGGATGCATTGGTAATCTATAAAATAAAAAATGATGAATTATGGCTTATTCGTATAGGCTCTCACAGTGAACTATTCTCCAAATAAAGCGAACAAATGACAAACAAACAATACCAAGAAAAAACAGAACAGCTTAAAAAATGGGCACACGCCTACTATGTAGAAGACAACCCTATAGCCACTGATGAAGAGTATGACAAACTCTACCATGAAGTACTAGACTATGAAACAGCCAATCCCTCTGAGGTGCTAGAGGACTCTCCAACTAAGCGTGTGGGTGGTGTGGTACGTGATGAGTTTAGCAAGGCTACACATATCAAACGCATGTGGAGTATGGAAGATGTCTTTATCACAGAAGAGGTGCAGGAGTGGCTGGATAGAGTCGAAAAGAATGTAGGGACGTGTGAGTACTTTTGTGAGCCTAAGTTTGATGGGGCGAGTATGAACTTGCTTTATGAGGGGGGAAAGTTGGTGCGCGCCATTACCCGTGGTGATGGTGTCATTGGTGAGGAAGTGACGGACAATGTGCGTACGATTCGTTCTGTGCCACTGAGCATTGATTATGATGGGCAGATAGAGATACGTGGTGAAGTGGTCATCCGCAAAGATGATTTTGAAATCATCAACCGTGAGAGATTAGAAGAGGGCGAGCAACCTTTTGCCAATCCACGTAATGCAGCAGCAGGGAGCTTGCGTCAGCTGGACAGTGCGATTACCGCGAAGCGTAGGCTTGTCTTTTACCCTTGGGGTTTAGGTGAGAACAGATTGACACAGAGTAGACTCTCCGAGAAGATGGACTTTGTCTATGCCCTAGGCTTTTTGAAACCCCCATATGCTAAAACGTGCAACACCATAGAAGAGATAGAAGATTTTTACCACTTTCTCATAGGCAAACGTGACGAGATACCGATGATGATGGATGGTATGGTTATCAAAGTAGATGAGGTAAGTTTGCAAGAGGACTTGGGTTATACCGTCAAAGTGCCTAAGTGGATGTGTGCCTATAAATTCCCAGCCGTTGAAAAGGTGACCAAGGTTAACGACATCACCATACAGGTAGGACGTACGGGTGTCCTCACCCCTGTGGCAGAGGTAGAACCAGTAGATTTAGACGGTGCAATGATAACGCGTGCGACACTCCATAACTTTGATGAGATAGAACGTAAGGGGCTCATGATAGGTGACTCTGTGATTCTCATACGTTCAGGCGATGTGATACCTAAAATAACAAAAGTGTTGATAGATAGACGTGATGGTTCAGAAAAACCTATAAGTCGTCCAACCCAGTGTCCTACCTGTCATCAAGAAGTACTAGACGAGGGTACGCTGATTAAGTGTCAAAACCTAGACTGTCCAGACAGGGTAGTTAATTCAATTATACACTTTGCAAAAAAAGGGTGTATGAATATAGATGGTCTTGGTGCGAAGATAGTGGAGTTGCTTGTGAGTGAAGGCAAGATAAAAGATATTTTAGGTTTGTATCATCTAAGATATGAAGATTTAGAAGGGCTTGAAGGGTTTAAACAAAAGCGTATCCAAAATCTGCTTGATGCGATAGAAGCAACAAAAGGAACAGCACTCTACAGGGTCATTAATGCTATGGGCATAGAGCATATAGGCGAGGTAGCAAGCAAGGCGTTGGCATTGGAGTTTGGTCTGGGCATTGTTGATGTGACCTTTGAACAGGTAGTAGCCATAGACGGCATAGGTGAAGAAATGGCAAATTCTTTGCTGGAGTTTATGCGTGTCAATCATGATTTTGTCTTAGCCTTGTTTGATGAGATACACCCCACAGTAGAAGAAAAAGTAGAAGCCAAAGAAAACCCTTTTAAAGACAAGACCGTGGTACTGACAGGTACGATGTCTGTGAGCCGTGGGGTGGTCAAAGAGATGTTAGAGAAACTAGGGGCAAAGGTGAGTGGCTCTGTGTCTAAGAAGACTGATTATCTCATCTATGGTGAAGATGCTGGATCTAAGTATGACAAGGCTGTGAAGTTGGGGGTTGAGGTTTTGACTGAGGATGAGATGAGGGGACTTATATCATAAATTGGAGTTACAAGTCAAAAAAATAGGTTTAAATTTGACTTGTAACTCCAATATAGATATAATCATCCCAAAAAGAGATAAAAATGCTTGATGAGATAAGAGATTTTCAGAGAATATTGTTTGAAAAAACGAGCTTTTCGTACAAACGATATTTTCATAATACTATCAATCTTGATAAAAAGCTTGTAGGTATTGTAGGTGCAAGGGGTGTTGGGAAAACAACGTTTTTGATACAGTATCTTAAAGCATTAGACCTACCTTTTAGTCAAAAACTCTATATGAGTGCTGACTTTGTCTCTGTTAGCTCTTTATTTGATGTGGCATTGGCTTTTTCTAAAGAAGAGGGGAGGGTACTCGTTATAGATGAGATACATAAATACCCCCATTTTGAGATAGAGCTCAAAAAAATATATGATTTGCTAGATTTAAAAGTGATATTCTCTGGTAGCAGTGCCTTGAGCCTAGACCATGCCAAAGCAGATTTGAGTAGAAGAGCCATCATCCATCATGTGGTGGGCTTGTCTTTTAGAGAGTTTGTAGAGATGGAAAAAGGTATTGTGTTGCCTCACTTTTCTTTAGCAGATATTTTGACGCGTCATACAGACATTGCTTATGAATTACTAGAAAAATTTAATGTGACACTTCTTTTTAGAGAGTATTTAAAGTACGGATATTATCCTTTTTATTTCGAAGATAAAGAGGAGTACCTTGTGCGGTTAAATACGACGATAAACACAGTACTAGAAGTAGATATCCCCTCTATTTACCCGATAGAGTACGAGAGTATCGTTAATTTAAAGAAACTCATTAGACTTGTGTGTGAGTCGAACCCCTATACCCCCAACATTAAAGAACTACTACAAAAAATGGGCATGGGAGAGAACTATAAGGGGCTCTATAGGTTTTTATCTTATTTGCACAAAGCCAAGGTGTTGCAGATTATCAATAGTAAAGCAAAAGGTGATGCGATATTTGTAAAACCAGATAAAATCTATCTGAACAATACAAATTTGCATTATGCCTATTGTGATAAAAGTATGATAGGCACAGTACGCGAGACATTTGTAGCAAGTATGCTACAGCCAAATCATACCCTAGTTATACCTAAAAAAGGTGATTTGTTGGTAGATGAGAGATATGTATTTGAAATTGGTGGCAAAAAGAAAGGCTACAAACAGATAAAAGATATACCAGATTTCTATATCATATCAGATGATATCGAGATAGGTAGTGGCAATAAAATACCATTGTGGTTGTTTGGGTTTTTGTATTAGGGGAATAGATTATCCCAAAATATGCAAAT
>JALSPX010000075.1 GCA_026985755.1 Sulfurovum sp.
TTCTCATCATGGATAAGATATTTTTTAAATCTTTTTACAGTTTTGTGATATCTTGGGTGAAGTACTCTTCTTTCTACTAAAACAGTAGCCGTTTTATCTCCAGCCTTTTTAATCACAGTACCTGTTATTTGTCTTTTTGGCATAAATGACCCCTTACTTCGATCTAGCAGCAGTTAAAGCTGTTTGAATTCTAGCGATCTCTTTTTTCGCTACTCTTAATTCTGAAGTGTTTGTTAATTGCATCGTCTTTTGCTTTGCTTTTAATGTAAACAATTCAAGTTTTTTCTCTTTTAACATCGCTGTCAAGTCAGCAATGCTTTTATCTTTTAAATCAATATATTTCATTACTGTCCTTTGATGTGATAATCTTGCACTTAAATGGCATTTTGTGAATAGCCAGTGTAAGTGCTTCTCTTGCAAGTTTCTCTTCAACGCCAGCCATTTCAAAGATAATTCTTCCTGGTTTGACATTCATTACCCATCTATCAACGGCACCTTTACCTTTACCCATTCTTGTCTCAAGTGGTTTAGCAGTAAGAGGCTTGTCTGGAAAAACTCTAATCCAAGTTTTACCTGTTCTGCTGATCTTTCTAGTCATCGTAATACGTGCAGCCTCAATTTGACGAGAATCAATTCTCCCTGCTTCTACTGCTTTAATTGCAATATCACCAAACTCAATTTTATTACCTCTGAAAGATTTACCGCGGTTACGGCCTTTTTGCTGCTTTCTCCATTTGGTTCGCTTAGGCATCAACATCGTTATTCACCTCTCTTTTGACGTGGTTTACGACCACCTTTTTTCTCTTCTTTTGGTTCTTGCTGAATCCCTTTTGCAAGCACTTCCCCTTTAAATATCCATACTTTAATACCGATAATTCCATAGGTTGTATGCGCTTCTGCAAAACCATAATCTATTTTAGCTCTAAGCGTATGTAATGGCACACGACCTTCTAAGTACCACTCAGTTCTAGCCATTTCCGCGCCACCAAGTCTACCAGAAACAGAAACCTTAATCCCTTTAGCACCTGATTTAAGTGCCCCTTGGATGACTTTTTTCATTGCACGTCTAAATGCAGTTCTTCTCTCTAATTGTGTCGCAACATTTTCAGCAGCCAGTTGACCTGAAGCTTGTGGACGCTTCTCTTCTTTAATATTTATCGCTACATCTTTACCAAGCATTTTGATAAGTGTTGCTTTAAGTTTCTCTATATCTGCACCTTTTTTCCCGATAATAATACCAGGTCTGGCAGTCACAATATTAATTCTTAATTTTTTAACTGTTCTTTCGATAATAATGTTAGAAACACCAGCATAGTAAAGTTCTTTTTTTAAGAATTTTCTGATTTTATAATCTTCTGCAATAAAATCAGCTGTTCTTCCTTTTGCTGGAAACCATCTTGATTCCCAGTTTCTATTAATTCCAAGTCTAAGACCTATAGGATTTACTTTTTGACCCATTACGCGTCCTTTCCGTTTACGAAGTTTTTCGCATCAGCGATGGCATCTTTAAAGTCACCTTTGAATGTGTACTTCTCTTCCATCACATCAATTTGTGCTTGTGTCATGTTTACCACATCTTCATAAGTGTAGATACCTTCATTGTTTAACTTTTCTTGATACACTTTACCTATACCTGCAATTTTAGTTAAATCATCACCTTTAGTCTCAGCTTTGGCTGTGGCTTTAGGTGCTGCTTTTTTTGTCTCAGTCTTTTTTGTCTCAGCTTTGGCTACTGCTTTTTTAGGAGCTGCTTTTTTTGCTGTTGACTTTTTAATTGGTGTTTCTGTTTCAGTAGATGCAGTACCAACTTCTACCAAAATATGTGCCGTTGGCTTGATGATACGTGAAGCTGTACCTCTCGCTCTTGGTCTCCATCTTTTCATAACTGCCGCTTTGTCAACCCGACAAGAAGTAATCGTTACTTCTTCAGGCTCAAAGTCACCGTTTGCTACTGCAGATGCAATCACTTTGGAGACAATACCTGCTGCTTTGTTAGGCATAAACTCTAGTGCTGCAAGTGCAAGTTCCGCATTCATACCTTGTACTTCTCTAGCAATAAGTCTAGCTTTTGTAGGAGATACTCTTACAAATTTTAATAATGCTCTACTCATATTAACCCACCTTCTTCTGAACAGAACCTTTATGGCCCTTAAATGTTCTCGTTGGTGCAAATTCACCAAGTTTATAACCTACATGGTTCTCAGTGATAAACACGGGTACAAATTGTCTACCATTATGTACATTAATTGTTAAGCCAATAAACTCAGGGAAGATCACAGATCTTCTTGACCAAGTTTTGATTGGTTTTTTATCCCCAGCATCTTTTGATGCCAACACTTTTTTCATGAGGTGCCCATCGATAAATGGACCTTTTTTTGTCGATCTTGCCATATCTTAGCCCCTACCTTTTTTCTTTCTAGAGATAATCAATTTATCACTTGCTTGTTTCTTACGTGTTTTGAATCCTTTAGCAGGCGTACCCCATGGCGATACTGGATGCCTACCTGAATTCGTTTTACCTTCACCACCACCATGTGGGTGATCAATCGGGTTCATCGCAGAACCACGTGTTTGTGGTCTAATACCAAGGTGTCTTGAACGCCCAGCTTTACCGATAACAATATTTGAAAAGTCTTCATTCCCAACTGTACCAATAGTCGCTAAACATTCTCCAAGAATATATCTCATCTCACCAGACGGAAGTCTCAATGAAACGTATTTACCATCTCTACCCATGATTTGTGCATAACCACCCGCTGAACGTGCAATTTGACCACCATGTCCTGGACTCATCTCAATGTTGTGTACCAATGTACCTACAGGGATGCTCATCAATTTCATTGCATTTCCCGTCTTAATATCAAGACCAGACTCAGCAGACATAATCTTATCGCCTACATTGAGACCTTTCGGTGTCAGAATATATCTTCTGTCTCCATCTACATACTTTACTAGACAAATTCTACAGTTTCTGTATGGGTCATATTCGATTGTCGCGACAGTACCTTCAATATTAAATTTATTTCTTTTAAAATCTATGATTCTGTATAGTTTTTTAGCACCTGCTTCTCTGTGACGAGAAGTAATTCGACCGTTACTGTTTCTACCTGCAGATCTTGGAAGATTTTTAAGTAGAGCTCTAACACTTGCTTTAGCAGTGATGTCACCACTATCAAGGTTAGTCATATAACGACGTGAAGGTGTGGTTGGTTTATATGTTTTAATTGCCATCTTCTATCCTTATACCGCTAAGCTTTCGATTTGTGCATCTTCAGGAAGTTTGACGTAGAACTTTTTAGTGTCTGGTCTTTTTCCTTCGATACCTTTAAATCTCTTCACTTTTCCGTTTACTCTCATTGAGTTCACTCTAAGTGGGTTAATGCCAAAGAATTCTTTAAACACTTCTTTTAGACCATTTTTAGTCATTCTAGGAGTGGTTTGAACTACAATTACACCATCTTCTTGAAGAGCCAAACTCTTCTCTGTATACATAATTGCTTTAATATCTGTAATATCTGCCATATTAAGCCTCTTTTGTCAATTTATCAAATACTGCTTTCTCAATCACAATTGAGTGATATGCCGCAGCAAGGTAAGCATTAAGCTCATTTGGTTCGATTAGGTATGCATTTTGAAGGTTTCTAAATGCCAAGAAAGTCTTATCATCTATCATCTCTTTGACTACCAATACATCTCTTTGCTCTAATCCGTTTACAAACGCCATAGCATCTTTTGTTTTGCCTGACTCAATAGTAATGGAATCTACTACCAAAAGTTTATCATTGGCTGCCATGTCTGCGAGGGCATGATAAAGTGCAAGTTTCTTTTGCTTTTTGTTCACTTTTTGGTCATAGTTTTTGTTTGTACTTGGACCAAAAGCGACACCACCACCTACAAATATAGGAGATCTTGTTGAACCTGCACGTGCACGTCCTCCACCTTTTTGAGCCCATGGCTTTTTACCGCCACCACTGACTGCAGATCTGTTTTTAGTCTGTGCTGTGTTTGCTCTAAGTCCCGCCGCATACGCTTTACAATAAAGGTAAAGATTATGTGGGTGCACTTCTAAAAATGCTTTTGGAAGGTCTGTTGTTTTAATTACTGTTGTTTTCATTATTTAACTATCCTTACTAATCCTCTAGCCCCATTGTGTCCAGGGATTGAACCTTTGAGTACCAAGATGCCATTTTCAGCATCGAATGAGATTACATCATTTTTTACAGTTGTTTTAGTGTTTCCGTACTGTCCAGGCATTTTTTTACCTTTTTGAACACGACCAGGCCACTCAGCATTACCGATTGAACCAATTCTTCTCCCAAACCTATGTCCATGAGAACCAGGTCCACCGCCAAACCCGTGACGTTTCATACCACCTTGAAAACCTCTACCTTTAGTATCTAAAGATGTTTTTACAAGTGTCGCGGTCGCCAATGCTGCTGGATTTAAATCACCAGCTTCTGTACCTTCAGCCACTTCTATAGTCATAAATTTGTTAAACTCTTTAGAGACACCATATTTAGTCTGTTGACCTTCGATGCTTTTATTAAGTTTTTTACTTGAGTTGTACGCAACAAGTGCTTTTCCATCTTCTTTCACTTCACAAACTTTCGTTTCAATGACTTTTAAAAGTGTAACTGGAACACTTGGTACATCAACAGTTCTGCTCATACCAATTTTTTCAATAATAAATTCCATTTTCTACTCCTACTTGTCCATTGATCTGATTTCAACTTCGATTTCAGGTGCTAAGTCCAACTTCATAAGTGAATCTATAGTGTCTGAAGTAGCTGAAACAATGTCGATCATTCTTCCGTGAATTCTGATTTCAAATTGCTCACGTGCATCTTTGTTTACGTGTGGCGATTTAAGCACAGTATAGCGTTTGATTTTAGTTGGCATTGGAATTGGCCCTCTAATCTCTGCACCTGTACGTTTGACTGCATCTACAATAGCAGCAACTGATCTGTCTAGTACTCTGTGATCATAAGCTTTAAGCTTTAATCTAATTTTTTCCATATTTTACCTTTAAAGAACTCGTTAGCATGGCAAAGCCAAGGTGCCTAAACACAGGGGTTTGACCCTCTAACATAAATTTAGGAACGCGAATTATACCCAAAGTTTTCAAAAGCCACAATACTTTTAACCCAAAAACTGATACAATATTGAAATATATTTCCTTATAAAAAGGAAATATACAAGGATATGTCTATGCAATTACTCGAATATTATCAAAATCAATTACCTTACAGTGATGCTTTCATACCTCGAAAATGCCATTTACCCCAAAATAAAGATATCAATCTTTTTGGTGTACGTGGCGCTGGTAAAACAGCTTTACTCTTAGATTATCTAGCGCAACATGTAGATATTTCTCTATTATATATAGATATGGATGACCCCAATCTTATCTTTAAGACATTAGAAACACGTTCACTTCAACAATATATAGATGCACATAATATACAAATTTTGGTTTTAGACCACTATAAAGAGGGGATACTAGATAGCTTCCCTAATGTTACACAACTTATACTCGTCACACGCACAAAACTCTCTATGGAGCATTGTATACCTATCGAACTTTTTCCCCTTGACTATGAAGAGTTTTTAGCCTTTGAAAGTAACTCTTTGAGACATCGGGGATTTAACCATTTTTTACGTTCTGGCACCTTGCCACTCCTCGCACGTTCACAAAAAAATAGCCATCAAGCTATGAAAACTTTTTTTCAAAGTGCTTTTGATACCCAAGAGCAAAAACTTTTGCTTATCTTGGCACAGCATCACACCAAACATCTCACTACCCATCAAATATATACCTTTGCCAAAGAGAAGTTCAAAGTCTCAAAAGACTGGCTTTATAAAACCATCAAATGCTTTGCTGAAGAAAAACTTATTCTCTTTATAGAAGATCGCTATCAAAAGTCAGGGAAAAAGATGCTTCTTTTTGATTTTGCCTTTGCCAAATATCTCACGATTGGACAACCCTTTATTCTACAATTTGATACAATGATAGCCCTCGCACTCATAAAACACCAAATAGAGGTACACACCTTAGGAATACATGGGTACATTACAAAAAATAATGAGCTTATTCTTCCTTCACCTTTTGAGAGTGAAGAGAGTCTATGGGTTAAATCACAAAACAAATTTAACCTTTACAAAAAATATGGTGTACAAAAAGTCACAATTGTCACTGTTGCAAATAGCTATGAATACTTTATTGAAAAGCTACATTTTGAAGCACTCCCCTTTGATGAATGGTCTGTTATAAATGATGAATCTTCTCTGTCAAAACAAGCAGACGAAGATTAAGCAAGGCTTCGCTATAATCCGCTTGCCTCTTTTCAGACCTGTGCAACAGGACTGAGGGACAACGGGTCAGGATGGGAACATAGCAGCCCACCCCTCTTTCTCGTGTGCCGCAGCCATCTGGAGAGGGGTATTATATAATCTCTATCAATAATCTAAAATTTATTTTTGTTGCGATAAGAGGTTAAACTTTAATGTGACTAGTCACATGAGCCTACTACTAAAGTAAACTCAGCGTTAGCGTAACTTTGTTGAACTTTGTTCAAAAAGCGTTCTATAATGAGAGGTGTCCGAGTGGTCGAAGGTGCAGACCTGGAACGTCTGTGTGGGGTAACTCACCGAGGGTTCGAATCCCTTCCTCTCAGCCATAAAAACACACAAAACCCATACACTCCCCTAAATAACGGTACTTGACAGCTTCTTTAAGGTTTAGTATTTATCTCTTAGTCCTTGATTAGTCCGTGGCATATGAAAAAAAGCTATTAAACTACATACAAAAACACTAAGCAACACTTATTTAAAAAGCTGTGAGTGTGTACCTATTTTTAAAAGTTCCAATGTATTATCAGCAATTCTATACACCACCAATAAATCACCGCTTATGTGAAATTCATTTGTATCTTTATAGTTGCCAGTAAGTGCATGGTCTTTGGCTTCGCTTGGTAGGTCGTCTTGATTAAGTAGTAGAGAGATGTATAAAAAGAGCTTTGCGGTGTTGGTAGGGTTTAGTTTTGCTTTTTGTACACCTTTGGTAAAGTTCTTATGTATGGCAATATCAAGCACCGATTTCCTTTTTTAAATCATCTAAAGAGACTTTAGTCATGTTCTTACCCTCTCTTGCGTCTTGTATGGTCTTTGCTGTGTCTGCGTTAGGTATCTTAATATCAAAGGGTATGCCCTGCTCCATAACGGACTGTGACAAAAAGATATTAAACGCGTCACTTAATCCCATACCATACTGTTTAAATATCGCTTGGGCTTGTTTCTTCATAGCTGTATCAAGATAGACGTTAGTACGTGTTTTAGTTGCTGTAGCAGTCATGATAATCCTTTGCTTGGTTTTGATTAGTATAACACACATTGTGTGTTTATGTCAAATATACAAATAAAATATACTCTTTTAAGGTTTCCTTCCTCTCAGCCATAAATACCGTTATTCTTCTACCTCAACCCTATTTCTTCCATGTTTTTTAGCTTTGTAAAGTGCTTTATCTGCACGATTAAATAAACTTTCGCTTGTGTCTTGATGTACTCTTGCACTCACCCCAAAACTACAGGTCAATTGTTTATTGATACCAAAATCATATTTTTCAATAACCCTACGTAAATTCTCTGCGATTTTTTTAGCACTCTGGATAGATGTATTCTCTAGAATCAATATAAACTCCTCACCTCCCCAACGAAAAAATAAATCTGTCGACCGTGTCTGCCTTAATACCAATATAGTTATTTTTTTAAGGGTGTTGTCACCCACCATATGTCCATATTTATCATTTATCTGTTTAAAATTGTCAATATCCATGATCACAATACTTAAGTCATTTTGAACATTTTGACTTCGTTCAATCGTAGCTTCAAATACACTATTAAATTTTGCTCTATTGTCTATTTGTGTTAATTCATCCGTATATGCGTTATGTTGATGTTGACGCTTCTCTTCTACAATCGAAGTAATCTCAGAAAAAGTAACCACGATATGTTCATGTTGTGTCAGTTCGGATAGAGCCACTTGAAAAAAGGATAATGTTTGTGTATCACTCTCTTTCATAGCCACAATATGATGTTTTGTATCTAAATGATTCATCGCCTCAAGCCATATAGTTTCATTGTTCCTAGGATAATAACACTCTTCTTTTTTTTCAAACTTCTCTCCCAAGGTATTATATTGCTCCAAAAAATCACTTAAAGAATCAAAACCTAAAAAAGACAATAACTTTTGGTTGAAAAAAATAGGTACTTTTTTCTTGTCATACACAGCAAGCATTGTATCTTGCATTTGGGCTATATCATTAAGTATACGCTCATATAAGCGACGTTCTTTTTGGACTTCTATCTCCTTATGTATATGCATTATCTTTTTTTTCAATAATTCAAGATCCACTGGTTTAAGTATATAGCCATCCACTTGCATCTCTATTGCTTCTAAAAAATAACGGTTATCGCTATGTGCTGTGGTAAATATAATGGTTTGTTCTGGAACATACTCTTTTATCTTTTTTGCCATATCTATACCATTCATTTTAGGCATTTTTATATCGCTTATTACAACATCTGGTAAAAATGTCTTAAAGGTCTCTAATCCTTCTTCCCCATTACTAGCCGTTACAACTTCTTTGCAATAGCGTTGCAAAAATCTTTTTAATTCATGTCGAACCGTTAACTCGTCTTCGACAAGCAAGATTGTTAGAAATTTATATGTCACCTTTACTACTCCTGAAATCGACTACAAAAGAGGCTCCACCTTCTTTTTTGTTTGTGACATAAAGTCTACCATTCATATTCTCTTCAATAATTATTTTGGACATATATAACCCTATCCCTGTACCTTCACCTTGATCCTTGGTTGTAAAATACGGTTCAAATATTCTATCGCGTATCTCATCAGATATCCCTTTGGCATTATCACTTACGATAATAGTCTCATGCTGAAGGGCAATATCAATACAAGAATTAGAAATATTATAGTGCTTAAATTCATACACTGCATTATTGATTAGATTTAATATTACCTGTTTGAATTCACTTCTAAATCCATATATCGTAAAATTATCTCCTGTTATTTTGACATCAATATCATACTTTTTCAAAGAACTTTCTTGTATAGAAAGTGTTTCTTCTATAGCTTCTTTTGCTCCAAAATTTTCTTTTACCTTATCTACCCTAAAAAAGTTTCTAAAGTCATCTATCGTTTGGCTCATATATTCAATGGTTTGCTTGTTTGATTTTACATACTTTTTGATAAATACTTCATCTACCTTCTTATCCATAAAATCATATTCTAAATTTTGGATACTCAATCCTAATGCATTGAGAGGTTGCCTCCACTGATGCGCTATAGCTCCTACCATTTCACCCATCGCTGCCAATTTTGATTGCTCTTGTAAAAGCTGTAATTGCTTCACGTTTTCTTCTGTTTTCTTTTTGACAGCATTGGCTAATCCTTTATTTGCTTCTTTTAATACATATTGACGATAGAGTATAAGAAAAACAATCGTTAAAATACCCGCTAAAATATACAGTAAATACCCATAATTCACTGGTTCGGAGACTTGTCTTCCTGCCCATCTATCATAGATAAGCTTATGTCGCTCCGGAGGTATAGTAGCAAGTGCCTTGTCTAAAATAGACAGAAGGAGGGGATCATCATCGCGTACAGCTATGGACAAACGAAGCCTCATATCTGTATACCCTGCAATTCGAACAGAATCGAGATTATACTTATTGATATAATGTGAGGCAACTGGGAGCGTAGAAATCGTAGCATATGCTTTTCCATTGGCGACATATTCAAAAGATTCCAATGTACTTTCGGATTCAATAATTTTAACTGCTGGATAGAGTTTTTCCAGCTTTGTAATTAATGCTGAGCCTTTTTTTCTAGCTATTGGTTTATCTATAATATCCATAAGACTAGAGACAAACCCTTGATCATCTTTGGTGATAATAGCTAGCTTGTAATCTAGGTAGGGATACGTGAAACGTGCGTATGCTTCCCTTTGTTTTGTTTTCATTGCAGCGGGAAGGATATCACATTTTTTCTCTTTTAGATACTCCTGTGATTCACTCCAGCTATTTGTAGGTACCCCTTTAAATGTTAAATTTAACTCTTCGCCAATCACATTCATTGTATCAGTAGAAATACCTTTCGTAATAAATTTACTAGTAGTATCTGCAAACTCAATAGGCTCCCAGTCAGGATCTATACACATGGTAACCACTTTTTTATGACGCAAATATGCTATCTCTTCTTTAGTAAGTGTACCAGTCACAGGGATTTTTAACTCTTTGTTACCTATCCATTTCTTTTTAAGCTGTGCTAATTCTTTGCTACTTACATGATACATAGCTTTTTGTAATATATCTCTAAGCATAGCATTATTTGGAGAAGTCGCAATATTAATATCCAAAGAGAGGCGTCTATCATCTATAAGATGTCCATACGCCAAATAAAGACTATTGTCTCTCATAAGATAAGACATGATATCACTACTCGCTACAGTAGCTACACTACTACCATCCTTAACCGATGCAATACAATCTCGTGCTCCTTTTTCAAGTTTTAATTTTATATCAGGGTGATATGCCTCTAAAAAATGTTGCATAAAATACCCCTTGACTACTGACACCACTTTCCCCTCTAAATCCCTTAATGTTTTTATGGTGGCATCATTCGTAAAAATTGCTTTTTTGGTACCGGCATAAGGCTGTGTAAAATGTAAGAAACTCTCTCGTTGAGGGGTACGCATAATATTCAGCATCATATCAATTTTATTTTTTCGTACCATCTGCATATACTCAGACCAACTGTGTCCAGAAATATATTCTACTTTTATGCCTATTTTACTTGCTAAAAGATTTAAATAATCTATAGAAAACCCTTTTGCTTTTCCATTTTCATTAAAATTATAAGGAGGATAGTCTGCCTCATTTTGTGCAGTAATCACAGGATGTTTTTTAATAAAATTTTTCTCTTTTTGTGTTAAATTACTTTGATATGGATTGAGAGTACTCTTTTGGGTAGCATACAAAGAGGTTAATCCAAAAAAAAGAAAAACCAAAAAATACTTTATATGTTCTTTCATGAATATAGTTCCTTAAAATAATATAAGACATTTTACCCTATTCTCTGTCAATTAATGTCAAGCAAAAAAATGTTCTAGCTTTATCAAAAGTATTTAAATAGTATACTAACCACAATATTTATCTGACAAGGATTATCTTTATGAAAAAATGTTCTATTTATCTTTTTACAACACTCTTTTTTTTAAGTGCCTGTTCTATGCCAGACATACCAGAACCTTTTAACAATATCCCAAATCCTCTTCCTTTTTCGATAGGCACAAAAGTGAAAAAAGAGTATTTTACAGGAGGTCAGATACGTTCCAAATTTATTATGTCTGACAATACTGGACAAAATGGTTTACTTAAGAGATATGGATATGATGGCAAAATCACCTCTACCGTTCCTATACAAAATGGAGTGATGCATGGTATAGAGACACTGTTTGATACCAATGGTCGAATACTAAGAAAAACGCCTTATGTAAAAGGAAAAAAAGAAGGTACCATGACAATCTATTATCCCAACGGAAGCAGAATGGTAGAGATTAACTATCTACATAACATACGCCATGGTAAAGCAATTAAATACAACAAAGATGGTAGTATCAACCAAGAAGTCATGTTTCAAAATGGAAACATCGTTGAATGATAAGATCATATCCATCCTCCCTCATTACACGCATATTATTAAACCTTCACTGAAACATATTTATCTAAGTCTTGATGAGGAGGGAGGGCTTGTGATTAAATCACCAAAGGTTTCACAACGCAGTATAGAACAACTCCTTCTTAAAAAAGCTTCTTGGATTAGGAAATCTCAGGAGAAATGGCGCACACGAAAAGGGAAACCCTTAAATTTAAAGAGAGAGAATAAGATCTACTTTTTGGGGGAGAGTTACCCTCTAATCTTGCAAGAACATAGCAAAAAAAGAACCATACTCACTTTTGATAAAAAAGCGTTTTATATACACTATCACTCTCTTGATACGGATATACTTCAAAAAAGTATTGATCGATTTTATAAAAAAGAGGCTCTACGTTATATACCAAAGATAGTTGAAGTCTGGGCAAATAAGATGCATTTGGAGTATAACGCGATTCAATTTCGAAAAACAAAACGGCAATGGGGAAGTTGTTCTGCTAATAATCATCTCAGTTTTAACATTATGGTAATGAAGCTACCTATTGATGTCATACAATATATCGTCATACATGAACTGGCTCATATTAAACACAAACATCACCAAAAACCCTTTTGGGAATGTGTAGAAAGGTATGCCCCAGACTACCAAATGCATATTGAAGAATTAAAAAACTATACTACCTAAAAGGAGCTTCTCTTATGGATTTTTACCTATTAGCATTTATGCTCATCATACTTACAGGGTCTGTCTTAGTATATATCTACTATCTCAAAGAGAAAAAAGAACAACTTGATAGTATAAGAAGAGGATTTTGTCCGCAATGTAAACAAAACTCCATAGAACTAACAGACCAACGTTCAGGAGGGTGTTCTACTCCAGAACTCCTCTCTTTTGTATGTTTAGAGTGTGGATATACAAACTCTTTTGCTATTGATAATCGTGAGGCATGTGGATCTGGTAGATGTAAATAGTTGACAGCTAGGCTCCAACATGCTATAACTCTACAACTAAGCATAAAAGGCAAAACATGAATTTTACAACATCCACTTTAGACTTTTCTATACAAGCCTATCAAGAGGGTATGAATCCTCCTGTAACCAAACCAAACCCAGAGTTTCTGAAAGATATTACAGAACAGGGCATGAGAGACTTGCTCGATAGATTTTATATGGGGCTATTTGATAGTCCCATTCAAAATATCTTCCCGCAAACCAAAGAAGAGATGAAAATAGCAGGACAACACTCTGCCGATTTTTTTATACAGATCTGTGGAGGACCAAAATATTTTAATCAAAATCGTGGTGCACCTAAAATGAGAGAAAGACATGCACCCTTTCGTATCACTCCTCATGCAAGACTCCATTGGCTAGTAACTTTTGAAGAAGCACTCCAACCAATCATCAAAAATAAATTAAGTTCAGAAGAGAATATACAAAGTTTTTGGAATTATTTGAATGTTTTTTCACAATGGATGATAAATAGCAAGGATTAAAATAGATGGCCGGGAGAGGGGGATTCGAACCCCCGGAGGTGTTACCCTCACCGGTTTTCAAGACCGGCACATTCGACCACTCTGACATCTCCCGATAATTTGAAGAATAGAATAGTATCTAAAAAAAGATAACATTTTGTTTATAAAACCTCTGAACCGTTAGGTGAAGCTTTTACGAGAAATCATTTAGTAATTTCCTGCATTGCTCTTTAGAGCTAAAAGTCAGATGAATTAAAAGATTGGCTTTGCCAATTTTTAAGAAGACATCTATTAATGGAGGAGCCAACCAGACTCGAACTGGTGAATAGCAGATTTGCAATCTACGGCCTTACCAACTTGGCGATGGCTCCAAAATACTTCAATGGAGGAGTCACCCAGAATTGAACTAGGGGATCACAGCGTTGCATCGCTGCTGCCTTAACACTTGGCTATGACTCCATCTTTAACTTAAACCTAAAGTTTCAAATAACTTTCTATGGTGCCCGAGGCCGGACTTGAACCGGCACGGTCGCAATGACCGGGGGATTTTAAGTCCCCTGTGTCTACCAATTCCACCACTCGGGCATATTGGCACCATATCTTTTATGGAGCGGGCGAAGGGAATCGAACCCTCTACCCCAACCTTGGCAAGGTTATGCTCTACCGATGAGCTACGCCCGCATATTCCATACCGCATTTACGTTTTAGTTTAAAATTGGAGTGAGATTATAGCCAAAAATATTTTGAATGTAAAGAGATACTAGGGCTTTTTCGATATAATCGCTTAAATACTAAAAGATAAAGGCTATTTTATGAGAAGTAATGAAATAAAAAAAGGTTTTGACAGAGCTCCTCACCGATCTTTGCTTCGTGCAACAGGTGTTAAAGATGAAGATTTTGCAAAACCATTTATTGGAGTGGCGAATTCATTTATAGAAATTATTCCTGGGCACTTTTTTCTTAACAAAGTGGCAGAGGTGATTAAAGAAGAGATACGTGCCAATGGCTGTGTACCTTTTGAGTTCAATACCATTGGGGTAGATGATGGCATCGCTATGGGTCATGATGGGATGCTCTATTCACTTCCATCACGTGAGATCATCGCTAACTCTATAGAAACTGTGATGAACGCACATAAACTTGATGCTATGATAGCCATACCAAACTGTGACAAGATTGTCCCAGGGATGATTATGGGTGCTTTACGTGTGGATGTACCTACAGTATTTGTCTCTGGGGGTCCTATGGAAAAGGGATATACCAAAGATGGTACACCTATTGACTTAGCAACGGCTTTTGAAGCGGTAGGTAAACATGAAACAGGTGAAATTACAGATGAAGAGCTTCTCGACATAGAGTGTAATGCCTGTCCAAGTGGAGGGTCTTGTTCTGGTATGTTTACAGCAAACTCTATGAACACGCTTATGGAAGCGATGGGGATTGCACTTCCTGGCAATGGTACTATTTTGGCATTGACACCTGAACGTACTGCGCTTTACAAAAAAGCTGCACGTCGTATCTGTGAGATAGCGAAGTCCGAAGCATCTGAACGTGAAAAATATCGTATGAGAAACATTCTTAATGAAAATGCTGTACGTAATGCCTTTGCTGTAGACATGGCAATGGGTGGTTCATCTAATACTGTGCTTCACATGCTTGCTATTGCCAAAGAAGCGGAAGTCGACTTTAATCTCAGTGATATCAATGCCATTTCTAAACGTGTCTCTCACATCGCTAAAATTTCACCATCGTTGTCAACTGTGCACATGGAAGATATTAATAAAGCGGGTGGGGTCAATGCAGTCATGCATGAGATGATGAAACGTGGGGATGACATCTTGGCTGACAACTTGTCTGTCACGGGTGAAACACTCTATGAAAAAGTAAAAGATGCGGAGATTACGGATACAAATATCATTCATACTGTTGACAACCCTTATTCAGAAGTCGGAGGGCTTGCTATTCTCTATGGTAACTTGGCAGAACAGGGTGCAGTCATCAAAACAGCTGGGATTACGGGAGATAGAGTTTTTACTGGTACTGCT
>JALSPX010000076.1 GCA_026985755.1 Sulfurovum sp.
ATAAATTAGCACACTATTATCTCAAAGAGGATGGGATAGTAATTCTCTCCTTTGATAATCGTAATAAAGCAAGAAACCCAGATTTGGTGAGTATGTCCGTGCGTCAATATAGAGAGATTATGCAGTGGAAAGATAAAGATTTCAGAGCGTATGCCAATGAGATTAATCCAACTTTTTATGAAAAATATATCTCTTATGAAGCATTTGTTAAACAATACGAACAATACACTGCCTACTTGCAACAGAACTATGGATTAGAGCTCAAATCACCCTCGTTATATTCAGAGTATGTAGAACAGTATATCAACCCTGTTTTATATAAAGCAAAACAAACAAACAAAAATAAAGAGACAAAATTTTTACGCTGGGACAGCAGAACAATTACCGAGTATAACCCAAATTTCAAAAATCTAAGTCTACCAAATAAAGAGAAGCCAGTAGAACCTTTTGTGCATGCACATACAAAACAAAATGCACGCTCGGCACAAAAAATATATGCCAAAGAGAAGATATATATGGTAAATCTTTATAACAATCGTGAGGCGTATTTGTTAAGCAGAAATATCTATGAAAACTACTATAAAAATCTAGGATTTAAACTTTGTGACTTGGGTGCCATGCTCAAAGATAATAAGCACTATATCATGCAAGAAGATGGTTCACATCCAAATGCACTCACACACATGGGAAATGAAGGTGGACTAATGAAGAGTATATTGACAGGAAAGTGGCTACAATCTTATTATGCAAAAAAAAAGAGAAATAAGCTCTAAGTTCATCTAGCTATAATTTTATCAAAAAGTTGGATTTGCTTTGTACTTTAATTCCTATGCATTTATATTCTTTTTTCTTCCTGTAACTTTTTTTATCTACTTTTATCTCAATAAGAGGCATCTTACAGAGGCGAGTAAAGCATTTTTGGTCTTTGCTTCACTTTTTTTCTATGCATGGTGGAATATCAATTATTTGCCTCTTATTCTTATCTCTATGCTTTTTAACTATACATTGGGTAGAGAACTTGCCTCTACTGATATACGCAAAAAAGTTTCAAAAAAACAACTTTTGACCATAGGTATAGTGGCGAATATATTGCTTTTGGGATATTTTAAGTATATGGATTTTTTTATTATCAATATCAATCGTGTGGCAGACTCTCATATCCAATTGCTCCATTTGGCACTGCCTTTGGCGATTAGTTTTTATACCTTTCAGCAAATTGCATACTTGGTTGATAGTTATAGAGGGGAGACTAAGGAGTATGATTTTTTGAATTATGCAGTTTTTGTAACCTTTTTTCCTCAGCTTATAGCTGGTCCTATTGTGCATCATGCCGAGATGATGCCACAGTTTGCCATACTGAAAAACAAGATACAAAACAGCTACAATGTCGCGTTGGGACTTTTTGTTTTTTCCATTGGACTTTTTAAGAAAGTGGTCATTGCAGACACCTTTGCACAATGGGCGACACAAGGGTTTGATGTGGCGACTTCGCTCAATATGCTTGAGGCATGGGTAACATCACTTAGTTATACCTTGCAACTCTATTTTGACTTTTCTGGGTATACGGATATGGCGATAGGGGCAGCGTTGTTGTTTAATATCAAGTTACCTATCAACTTTGACTCACCGTATAAAGCAACTTCTATACAAGCATTTTGGAGGCGTTGGCACATCACATTGTCACGTTTTTTAAAGGAGTATATCTACATCCCACTAGGCGGCAATAGAAAGGGTGAGATACGAACATATACCAACCTTTTTATGACTTTTGTTTTGGGTGGTATTTGGCATGGTGCAGGTTGGACATTTGTTTTGTGGGGTATATTGCATGGTTTGGCACTTGTCATTCAGAGGCTATGGCAAAAGGTTCGTATCACCCTTCCTTCTATTTTGGCATGGTTTATTACTTTTAACTTTTTAAATATCACCTGGGTATTTTTCCGTGCAAACAGCTTTTCGGATGCACTCAAAGTACTCAAGGGGATGTTTACAGGAGCACTTATCTTGCCTCCAGAACTTTATACACTATCATGGATAAAGGCATCAGGTGTACACTTTGGTGTGTGGTCGAGTATCTTTGCTACGCAACGTTACTTGGGTTTATGGATACTGGGTGGATTGTTTATCGTGCTTTTTTTACCAAACTCCATGGCGTGGATGAAACGATTTAAAACAAATCTGTTTTATCTTCTGTTTACAGTGCTAGGCTTTTTGTCTATTTTTATGCTCTACAAAAAGAGTGAATTTCTCTATTTTAACTTTTAAAGGAAGATGAAATGTTAAATCCAAATACATATTTGAAAATTCTTTTTTTATTTTTATTCTCTATTGGTCTATTGGCTGCAGGATATGTCTATGACTTTTCCAAAAAATACCCACCTCCGATTACAAAACGTATCTCTTTTGATGCGAAACTTAAATTTATTCGTGAACATATAGACCCTGATACAATCGATACAATTATTGTGGGTTCCTCTATAGGGCTCAATAATGTTTTGGGTACCGTACTAGAAAAAGAGTCCACAAAGATAGAACATGCACTAAACCTTTCGGTCTATGAAGCAACCACACTAGAAGTAGAGCAAATACTGGAGCTTAGTGATGCCTTTCCTCATCTAAAACGTATTATCTACTCTGCACAGTACTCAGATTTTCCACATGCTAAACGATATGAAGGGTATGATGCTCAAGTGCTGAAAAAGTTTATACGTCATGAACTCTCTGCTCCTGCTTTGTCAAAACTTCTTTTTGATGCATGTAATAATTTACTATTTTGTAAACAGCGTGAAGAAAAATGGAAGAGCGAGCACTTGCAAAGCAACAAATTTACTTCATTATTGTTTGACAGTACAGGAAGTGTGCCTTTGGAGATATATATCAAAGAGGGTGTAGGGGGAAGGTGGTATCTGCCACATCCTGGGGTAATGCATCCTGAATCTTTTGCAGCCGTAGAGAGAATGGCAAAGAGAGCACAAGCTAAGGGTATCCATTTTTATGTGGCACATCAACCCTATAGAACACCACTTTATGATAAACATGAGAAAGTAAGAGAGGCAATAAAGCACTTTGATGATAAAATACAAAATATCATACATCCATATGGCGGAGAACTGATTCGCTTACAGCCTCTTCGTTTGGGTGATGAGTATCATGCAGACCGTACACACCTCAATGCAAAAGGTGCCACGATTGCATCACAAGAGATAGCAAAAATCATAGATAAGATAGAAAAATAATAAAGGATAATAATGCAGTTTGTGAGGACAAAAATAGAAGATGTTGTGATTATCGAACCTAAAGTGCATGGAGACGATAGAGGGTATTTTGTTGAGACGTTTAGGCAAGATAAACTTGAAGCATTTTTGGGATTCAAGGTACATTTTTGTCAAGACAATGAATCTAAAAGTTCACGTGGGGTACTTAGAGGGCTTCATTATCAGTTGGCTCCTCATGCACAAACAAAGCTTGTACGTGTTATCAAAGGCAGTGTGTTGGATGTGGCTGTAGATATTCGAAAAGGAAGTCCTACCTTTGGAGAGTATGTAGCCGTGGAGCTTAGCGAAGAGAATAAAAAACAACTTTTTGTACCTCGTGGTTTTGCACATGCCTTTGTTGTCTTAGAAGACGATACAGTGTTTGCGTATAAAGTAGATAACTACTACGCTCCAGAAGATGACAGAGGTATAGCATTTGATGACCCTGCTATTGGGATAGAGTGGAGAGTAGACCCCTCTGTATTGAAGCTGTCAGAAAAAGATACCAAACAACCACGCTTGAAAGATGCTGATTTATTCACCTTTGGAGAGAATCTTTATGCCTAAAACTATCCTCGTTACAGGTGCCAATGGACAAGTCGGAAGAGAATTCCAAAGGCTTGCTCAAGGGGCTACAGAAGAAGAAATGCATTTTTATTTTACAGATAAAGAGAGTTTGGATATTACAGATAAACAAGCTATCGCTTCTTTTGTAGAAAAAAACCCTATTGATGTGATTGTCAATTGTGCTGCATATACAGCTGTGGACAAA
>JALSPX010000077.1 GCA_026985755.1 Sulfurovum sp.
AACTCTTCTATAATTTTTTCTTCATTTTCTTTCAATGCTTTTGCAACGGGTGCAAATTTAGCAGCAAGTTCAGTATTGTCACCATTTGCCAATGCATCAGCCCAGTATTGTGCTACATAAAAGTGAGACGCTTTGTTATCTGGCTCACCAGCTTTTCTACTTGGTGCTTTATTGTTATCTAGGTACCCTTCATTTGCTTTATCCAAAGCATCAGTAAGTGCAGCAAGTTTTTCGTCAGAGTGTTTTTGACCGATAAATCTTAATGACTCAGCCAATGCCAAGAACTCACCCAATGAATCCCATCTGAGGTGACCTTCTGCTAAGAATTGATCCACATGCTTAGGGGCAGAACCACCCGCACCTGTTTCATACAATCCACCACCAGCTAATAGAGGTACAATAGAAAGCATTTTAGCAGACGTTCCAAGCTCTAAGATTGGGTACATATCTGTAAGGTGATCTCTAAGCACGTTACCTGTAACAGCGATAGTATTTTTACCTTCTCTTACTCTTGCATTTGTAAATCTTGTTGCATCTGTTACATTCATTATTTGAATATCAAGACCATCTGTATTAAGATCTTTAAGATAAGTATTTACTTTTTTGATCATCTCTGCATCGTGTGCTCTATTTTCATCTAACCAGAAGATAACAGGCACTTTTTCGATTTGACCACGCTCAACTGCTAGTCTTACCCAGTCTTTGATTGGGATGTCTTTTGCTCTAGACATTCTCCAGATATCACCTTTTTCACATTCAAAAGACATAAGTTCCGTACCATCTTCTGCAGTAACGGTTACAGTGCCTGCTTCTTCTAGTTCAAAGGTTGTTGGGTGAGAACCATACTCTTCTGCTTTTTGTGCCATTAGTCCCACGTTTGCCATTGAACCCATAGTTGTTACATCGTATTGACCATTTTTCACACAGTCTGCTACCATCTCTTCGTGGAACATACCATACGTAGAATCAGGGATAACAGCGACACATTCAACAGCATCGCCATATCTGTTCCACTGTTTACCACCTTCTCTTACCACAACAGGCATAGAAGCATCGATAATTACATCATTAGAGGCATTAAAGTTTGTTTGCCCTTTGTCAGAATCAACCATTGCGATTTCTGGATTATCAGACTCTACGACTGCTTGGAATGCTGCTTTTATTTCTGCTTCTTTTGGATGACCTGCTATTTTTTTCTCTAAGTCAGACATACCTTGGTTTGGCTTGATACCAAGCTCTGCAAACTCAGTTGTATATTTGTCAAATACTTCTTGGAAAAACACAGTAAATGCATGACCAAACATAATAGGATCAGAGATTTTCATCATGGTAGCTTTAAGGTGAATAGACCATAAAACACCGTTTGCTTTCGCATCATCAATTGTTTTTTTGATAAATGTTTTAAGTTTAGCCACAGACATAAATGTACCATCTAAAATCTCTTTATCTAATGCATCTACTGTTTTGAGTTCTTTTCCATTTAAAGCGATAGTTACTTTTTGTGCTTTGTCCATAGTCACTGATTTCTCATTCCCTTGGAAGTCACCATCTCCATTCATATGTGCAACATAGGCTTTTGAATTCTCAGCAAATGGTTTGAGTCTATGTGGGTGGTTTTGTGCAAATTTCTTAACCGCTTTGGCTGCACGTCTATCTGAGTTACCTTCTCTAAGTACTGGGTTTACCGCAGAACCTAAACATGTAGAGTACTTAGCTTGAATTGCCTCTTCCTCAGCATTTGCAGGATTTTCAGGGTAATTAGGGATATCATATCCTTCTCCTTGAAGCTCAGCGATACACTCTTTAAGTTGACCTACTGACGCTGAAATGTTTGGAAGTTTAATGATGTTTCCGTCTGGTTGAAGTACGACTTCACCGAGTTTAGAAAGTTCATCTTCACCTTTTCCCATTGCAGCAAGTACTCTACCTGCAAGTGAAATATCTGAAGTAACAACTTCAACCCCTGCTGCTTTAGTAAAAGCATTTACAATTGGTAAGAGTGAATAAGTAGCAAGTGCTGGAGCTTCATCTATTTTTGACCAAATAATTTTTGGTAATTGTGACATGATTGTTCCTTAAATTTGTAATTTTGTATATAGAGTGTAACACTTTAACGATGTTAGTGATTTTAAAGAGGAGCATATCATAATTTTATATTGTTTCTTTGTTTCTATTTTACACAATAAACACATAAGATCATTTTGAAGTAATTCCCTTGTAGCAAGCATAGACTTTAGATAGAAATCATTTAATTAAAAGAGGTGCCTATATTCTCTGTCCTAAATTCCAAAAGGACAGAGATATTTTTCATAGATTCACCCCAATTTATTAATCTTCCCCAGCGGCTGCTTTTTCCATCATTTCATACATACCGCTTCTGACTTCATTTGCTAATTTGGCTAATTTTGGAGGAAGTGTATGTCCACCATTAATCATAAGTTCCATACTCATTGTATAGATGTATATATCACCATTTGGCTCTTCTACGATACCAATTCTACATGGCATAAATCCAATAAAATATGGAGAGTGTGTTAAAAATACATCTGCAATTGCTGGTGAACAGTACGCTCTAATGTGTGTAAGGAGCCCACCATCTTTAAACAATTTACCATTTCTAGGCATAGTCTTTTGATCTACCATTGCAAGACCATGCTCACTCGCTACTTCATCCATGATTTCAAGTGCATTTTCAAATGCTTCTTGCTTACTCATGCCTTCTGGAATTTTCATCTTAACTCTACGTACCATACCTTTTGCAGGATCACCTGTTGTCAATACCTTATCAAACATTTTCATGTATTCTGGTAATGCATTAGAGTCAAGTTTAGCTACTTTTGAACCAAACATCACTGCACCTATAATTCCTGCTATTACTACTATTGCTCCAATGAGTGTGAGTAGACCTTTAATTAATTTCATGTTGTCTCCTTGATTTTATTCATAATGCATTATAATATTTCTATCTAAAATTGAGATTAAAATACTCTTTTCCTTTTAAGATATACATTTATAGACCAAGTATAGCGCATTCCTTGGCTAAAGTCAGTCACATATGTCACAAATATTTTAGGCTCCGTCAAAATGTGCAATCAAATTGCTAAATTAGCAAATAATACCTTTTGTGACATATGTGACTGATTTTCACTTAAAAAATGGCTATACTTCAATTAATTTCCTTGAAGGACAGGTATGGAACAGTTAGAAATATTTCCATTTTTTAAACATTTAAAGCCACATGAGAAAGAAGAGCTTATCGCTTTACTAAGACCTCTACATGCTAAAAAAGGGGAAATTATTCATTATCAAGGTGACCCTTGTGACAACAGTTTGCTCTTGTGCAAAGGGAGTATTCGTCTATACTCACAAGCCAATAATTTTTCAGAAGAAGTCACACTCTATACCCTTAATGCTGGAGAGCAATGCCTCTCTCAAGTGATGTCAGAACTTGATAATACTGCTGTCATACCCTCAGCTGTCGCCCAAACAGATATAGAAGCATATCTAGTAAATAAAGAAGCTATTGAAGCTTTTATTTCCCGTATTCCTGAGTATCAGGAGTTTGTAGTTTCTATCTATGCTAAAAAAATTGCTGAGCTCACCACGGCACTGCAAAATATAAAATTTAAAAATCTTGATGACCGTATTATGGATTATTTACATCAAAATGAAAGAAAAACTATCCATATTACCCACCAGGATCTTGCCCAGCAGATGCATACTTCACGTAGTGTTGTCTCAAGGGTACTTAAAAAACTTGAAGAAAAAGGGGTTCTAAAGTTGCACAGAGGGTACATTGAAATAGATATCTAAAATACTAAAGGGCTTATTATGCATACAACATTAGAAAACATCATGGGCAAATTTGCTGCTTTGATATATCAACATCCTAAAAAAATCATTCTTGTACTGATGCTTATTTTGGCTTTTCCAATTTCTCATCTTCCTCAGATAAAAATGGATACCTCTACCGAAGGGTTTATGCATCAAGATGACCC
>JALSPX010000078.1 GCA_026985755.1 Sulfurovum sp.
AACGATAGCCCTATCTTTGGCTTTGAGATTAATGGTTTTTTGTCCTGAGAAAACATTAGAAATAATATTTTTATTACTGAGCATAGCACCTTTGGGTTTACCTGTGGTTCCAGAGGTATAGATAATTACAGCAGTGTCCTCCAATGTCCTATGCTTATGTTCTGTATTTTTCTCACTATTTAATATAGTATCAAAATGCAAATATGCTGCATCTATATCAGATGTATCACCTTCGTATATGATACGCCTACACAGAGTATCTGCTCTAGATTGTCTGATAATTTTTTCATAGATTGCGGAGCCAAGAAGTATGGAACTTCCACTGTCTTCTAAAATATAATTCAGCTCATCTTCTTTCAAAAAAGTATTAATAGGTACCATAATCGCACCTATTTTAGAAATAGCAAAAATACTATAAATAAACTCTGCAGAATTACGTAAAAACAGAGCAACCTTGTCACCCTCTTTTACCTCTTTTTCAGCCAAGAAACCAGCCAAATTATCTACAGCACTTAAGAGCTCTTGATAGGTAATTTTTCTATCGTCTACAAAAAGTGCAACTTTATTTTTTCGTTTTCTAGCATGAAAAGAGAGGAGTTCATAAAAGTTATCGAACTTATACTTCATACTAAAACTCGTATGCTACACCTAGTGTAGTTAAGACTGCTCCACCCTCTGAAAATTTTGTATTTTCTCTAGTGGGGTTGATTTTTGTATTTATACCAGGTGCAATAACCGTTGATTTTTTACTATCATACAAAAAGCCTAAACCCCAAGATAGATTTTCAGACTGTTGATACCTAAAGCCCATTGAAACTATTTTTGCATCACTATCTGGTAATTCAAAACCTATATGCTTAGTAGAAACTGGTGTTTCATCCAAAGCAAACCCCAGCATCGTTGTGAGTTTTTCATTCATTTTGAAACTCATACCTATTCTAAAGGTATTTGTATCTTTCCATTCTCGCGGGATTGGATTGTCAAAGACTGGTGTAAGTGCACCAATATTTGCCCCACCATATTCAAAATCAAGTGTTTTATACGCTGACCAATATGTTTTTTCATAGTTTAATTCTAGTGTAAATTGCTCTTCCCATGTTTTTGATATTGAGATATTCAGTGCTGCAGGTAACGGTATAGAGACACTAGAATCACCCTTGTAGAGTGTATGTCCTGCTGCAGACAGTGTCGCTGTTCCTTCTTCATTTAAATCTACTTTAGAACGATATGTTACAGCAAAATTGATATCCGATGTTGGTTTGTACGCAAGTGCAAGATTGTATCCAAACGCTACAGTATCCCCCTCCATATCTCTGGATATATTTGCCTTTGGTTTCTTAATGATAGCACTCAAACTAGCACCATTACTCTTGACCACACCTTCACTATAGACTGCTCTAGCACCTACTGCTACACCTAAATTATCTATTATTTTATAAGATAGTGAAGGATTTAACTCTATAATTTTAAGGGTAAATTCTTCAGCTGATGCTTTTTGAAATGGTGTTTTCCATCTTTTTGTCAACCCTCCAGGAACTACAAGACTCATACCCCATCGAAATGACCCCATTTCATGTGATACATAATGAAGATTAGGAATAAGCATATTTTCTACTTCTGATTTCCCAGAAAACATACCTGCACTATACACATTAGATGGTAGGTGTGCTAAGGTAATTGCACCTTCAGCATACTGTTTGTCTTCCATAAATGCCATATTTGCTGGGTTAAAATATGCAGTATCTGCCCCCATTGTATGTGCCACATATGCTGCACCTAAAGCCATTGAATTCAATGACTGTTCTGGAATTTTATACCCTCCTGCTATCACTACTGAACTTGCTATGGCACTTAGTGCTAACCCTTTTACTAACTTACTCATATTTCCTCCTTCATATTTTGTAGTTCCTCTGTTGAACTTAATTTAACTGCTATCAAGCAATTAAGTTAAACCCAAACAGACTCTTTACTATTCTTCAACAAAAGCATACAACGCTTTAATCTCCTCTGCCCAAATCGATTCATCAATGGTTTCCAAGATAAGCGGTATATCATCCATACGTGAGTCATTCATTATAAATTTAAATGCATCCCAACCAATTTCACCTTGTCCTAATGATGCATGTCTATCTACCCTTGAACCAAGGGGTGGTTTGGAGTCATTGATATGCATCCCCATAAGATATTCACGCCCTACAATGGTATCAAAACTATGCCATGTTTTATCGTACACTTCTCGTGTACGTATATCATAACCTGCTGTAAACATATGGCAGGTATCGATACATACGCCTACCCTACTTTTATCTTCTATTTTATCTATAATATGTGCCAGATGCTCAAATTTATAGCCTAGATTAGAGCCCTGCCCAGCAGTATTTTCTATCACGAGCTTCACATTGGAGTCTTGTGTTGCATCGATGGCTCTATTCATTGATTCGGCTATCACATCAAGGCAATGCAACTCTGCGTCCATCAGTTTATCACTATATGCTGGGTCTTTTTTAGATATTTTGACCAAGTGTGATCCTGGATGAAAATTGAGTCTATCCAAGCCCAAAATACGACAACGCTCTAGCTCGTCTATAAATGCTTCTCGTGATTTTTCAAGTTTCTCTACTTCTGGATGTCCTAAATTAATGAGATACGAGTCATGGGGTAAAATGTGTTTAGGTAGAATACCTGACTTTTCCAAATTTTTATGAAAGGCATCAATGGTTTTTGTTTCTAGTGGCTTAGCAAGCCATTGTCTTTGATTTTTGGTAAACAGTGCAAAAGCCTTAGCACCTATTGCCATAGCATTTAATGGTGCATTGTCCACTCCCCCACTCGCACTTACATGCGCCCCCACAAACTTTGACATTACTTTAGCCTCTTTACTTTAATTAAAATATCGTTTATTGTATCACGAAATACTATTTGCTTATTTAAAACACTATAATTTATAGTGTATTTATCTTTTTTTATTAACTTTTGAGTAAAGCCGTTACGTGTTTTTATTTTATTTATTCCATTAAATATTTCTTGACCTTTAAAAATGTTCTCTAAAATGGTGACTGGATAATATGCACTTAATACCTCTTCATTGAAACTTTTTTTACTCATACATTCCAAGAAACTCATACATACAAAACTCTGTGATACTTCCAAGGAGAGTACTGCCTGCCCACTGCTATAGATTTCTACCTTTATCTCATCTTTATTTTCATAGATAAATCCTAAATCCGCATACTTAAATGTAGGGGTTTTAAAGACAATAAAAACACTCTCGTGTTTGGTATATGTTTTGTTCGTACAAGCACTCATGAATATTGTCATTAGAGTGAATAAAAAAAACTTTTTATATTGCATTTACTTCTTCCTTCATTTTTTACCAAATTATACTCTATTTTAAGAGTTATTTAAGCACTCAATAACTATAATTCCGTCCACAAGTGATAAATGGCCCCATCGTCTAACGGTTAGGATCCATGGTTTTCATCCATGTTATAGGAGTTCGAGTCTCCTTGGGGTCACCATTTGTAACTTGTTACTACATTATTTTGTTGGCCCCATCGTCTAACGGTTAGGATCCATGGTTTTCATCCATGTTATAGGAGTTCGAGTCTCCTTGGGGTCACCAACATATACTTCATCATTTTACATTTTCTCATTATTAACAAGCGAAATATATTCTATTTTCTTCATAACCATTTGTTAACCCACATGCTCTAATTATTTTATTTTATTCTTAATTTAAGTCAAGACAATAACATCTAAAATGATTAAGAGTGTGTTTAGTTATGCCTAGATTTTGCGTGATTTGAGTGAAGTGTACATCAGGTACATCGAATGAAAACGCGTGAAAGATAGGTATAAATAAACACGCTATTTATTATTTTTGGTGGAGAATATCGGGATCGAACCGACGACCTCTTCGCTGCCAGCGAAGCGCTCTCCCAGCTGAGCTAATTCCCCTGATTTGTAGAAAAGTAT
>JALSPX010000079.1 GCA_026985755.1 Sulfurovum sp.
TTTTATCCTTAAGATGATATGCCCATATCATATCATTTTGATGATAGCTTGTATCCTCTCCGATAATCAATGTACCTGTTTTTGGAATAAAAGTAAGGTTGTCAGGCATCGATATATTGTCTAACTCACAGCTATTTCCTGATGCATCTTTTGTCATAGGTGTACCAGAGACAAGTCCTTGCATTTTGTTCACATTATATCCACTAAGTGACATCTTATACACTGTACCACAATAGTTCCATGGCAATTTTATATCATTGTTTCCACCTTTGTCGTACTTGTCATTTTTTTTGCCATGCTCATGATTGTTTTCCATCCCTTTTTCAACACGACTTATCGACATATACATCTCCTTTTTTTGAGGATTATAGGTAATCCCTTCCATCTTTGAAAACTCTGTTGTCGCACCTTTCATTCCTGCATAACGACCACTCTCTAGTCTTGAGGCTATCACTTCCATCCCTGCTTTGATTTTGAGACACTCATTTGTATTTGCCCAGTTTGTAGCCAAAAATCCTGTGGGACAACTATTGTTGGCTTCTCTGTTAGCTACCTCAAAGATATCTCCAAATTTCGTCTTGGCATCTAATGCAGCTTTTATCTGCGTATCACTTGCGTGCCCCAAATCGACCCAAGAGATATCCGCACTTCCTCCATTACTCGATGAAGTTTGCTTCCACTTGGCAGCATAGAGTCTTCCTGAAGTCAAATTTCCTGCACTGTCTGCTACAAACTTATAAAAGACCCCATTGGTTCCATCATCTGAGAGATAGGCTGTCTTTCTATCGGGCATGACATACGCCAGCTCATGTGCAAACCTCCCCATAGAGAAGTGCTTTTGTACCGCGACATCACCCTTGGTATTCAAGACGGAGACCTCTGTCACCCATCCATAATCATAAGGGTTTAACGCCTTGAGGTCTCCGCCCACATATGCTGCCATCGGGGCATAATACGCATCAATCTTACCATTTTCATCTACTTTACTTGCATCTGGTGGATACTCTTCACTACCCAAATGCGTATTCCATGGGGTAACAGAACCTGCACAAGGCACCCACAGACCATGATAGGCTGAAAAATCAATATTTTTTGTCCATACAGGCGTAAGTTTTCCTGTCTCTTTGTTTTGATTGAGCTCGGTAATATACATCGCAGCAGGGCGTGTCTCAAAATGAGATACCATAAAGAGTTTATTCTCTTTTTTTATCAGTGACGCAAAATCATTAGAGTTACTAATTTTCAAAGAGCCATCTTTTGCTTTTACTGCATCACCGTACTTATCATATACAAGCCCATAAGTGCCCCCACCAACCACATCACCACTTCGTAAAATAGTGTTATATCCGATGGCATGCTCTTTTCCATCAATAGTGACTTTGTTCGATGCTAAAATAGATCTTTTTTCGACATCACTTGTGGGTACACCCACCTCACTAAATATTAATGTTGTTTCTTGATCCCCACACCCCACAACCATTATCGCAGATAGTGCTGATAATGAAAGTAATATTCCTTTTTTCATCATTTTTCCTTTTCGATTTTTATGGTACGAGTATAAAGAAAAATGGAAACAAAATGGCAACAGGGACATACACATGATTGCCTTTTAAAATTCAAGGTATTTATTGGAGGTGCCTATTAGAGCTTTCCTCCAGCTTTCTGACGATATTTTTCTAATTTTTTTTCAAATTCTGGCATAGAAGTTTTATGCACAAGTTTATCTACTTTTTTGATTGTATACTCATAGGTTGTTTCAAATTCTTCTAGTTTTATTCTTTTATACAGTTCAATAATTTTTAGGTTGGTCAAACCACCCAAAAAATTTCTCAAAAGCAAAAGCTGTTCATATCTCCTCTCTTTGCTAGGCATCTTTTTTTGTTCGAGTTGTCTCAATGCATTTTTATATGTTGCACTATCAATCAAATCTTTATTATAGGTGTGGTTAATAAAATAATCAGCTACCGTACTAAAATAGTGTTTAAAAGGTTTTTTAATATTTTTTATTTTCTTAGAACCCCAAAGATATGTTGCAGCAATGTGATGAAAATCGTTTCTAAGTCTTTCTATCTCTTCATTGAGAGGTACTAATTTTCCTTCTTTGGAGAGTATAAAGTTTCTATTAAATGCCATAGAGAGACTGTTCATCACATTTTGAAATTCTGTTTTTGCATGACTCTCTTGCTCTAAAAGCATCACTAGTAAATCTTTTATTTTCATTTTATCACTGTGTGAATTTTCTCTTTGGTTTATATATTTTGTTTTCAAAGAGACCAATTTTCGAATATCTTTAAGAGGCACTTCACTCTTTATACTGCGTATCAATACCTCTCTTAACTTCTCTTTGGAATAGATATTAAGTGCATCTATAATATCTGTTACACGGTATCTATTTTCATCTGCTAAGTCCATTGCTTGACAAAGTATGGTCTTATTGTTTCTGTTCTCTATTTCTATACCCTTAGAAGAGAGATACTTTTTTTCCAATGCAATGGCATAGGCTACATCCTCTTTCAAAGAAGCATATTCTGGGTACTCTTTTAACTCTTTTTTTCGCTTTACGAGTGATGCTAAAGCATATCTTTTTATATCACTAGGCAAAATATCAAAAAGGGCATATTTCTCTATACGTCTAAAATTATTTAAATTGGCATTAAAACGAATAGACCTATCTAGTGTTTGAGATGCTTCATAAAGCATTCTGTCCAATATCCTCTCCCCATCATGGCTAAATGCAGTATGCCCTATATCGTGTACCATGCCAATGATTTTTGCAAGTTTAAAAAAATTAAGATCAATTCCCTCGCCTAATTCTCTACTAACATGGCGAAGGAGATACTCTGTACTTAGCCCCACCTCTACCGAGTGGCTATAACGATTACGTATACTGTCTTTTGTTTTTTTAGAGAGATACATAGGTATATCTTTCATCCGTACAAAGATTTTATGCCCCACAATGTGCATTTCACACTCTTCTATATATCTCATATCACTATTGTTTATCAAGCCTATCCTTCGTATCATTATATGTTGGGTTTATAGTAACATAAAAGAGTAAGAGAACAAAATAAATTGTATTAGTTCACAAATATATAACACTCTTCATGATTTTCGACTCAATGGTAAATTAGAGGTGCCCATAATGCTAATATTATGCTATAGTTTCACTATGCAAAAAGAGATAGAAATAGTCGTCATAGAAGACGAAGTAGATATATTAGAACTGATAGAGTACCACTTGACCAAAGAGGGCTATAGGGTCACAGGATTTTTATCTACCCAGAATGTAGAGCAGTTTTTAGAAGAAGAGACACCTTCACTTATGCTTGTGGATAGAAACTTACCTGGGATGGAAGGGGCAGAGTTTGTATCTTATTTGCGTAAAGTTGGGTATGATATCCCTGTCATCTTTTTGACTGCTAAAGATAATGAACATGAACTAGAGGAGGGGTTTGAAGCAGGAGCTGATGATTATATATGCAAACCTTTTGTACCCAAAGAGCTAACACTGCGCATCAAAGCTTTACTCAAACGTTCAGGTGCATTACAAAAACAAAATAGGCTCAAACATAAAGACCTTACTATAGACTTGGGGCACAATAAACTTTTTGTAGAAAAAGAACATATTTCTTTGACTAACCTTGAGTTTAAACTTTTATACACCTTTATGAAACATATAGATATGCCACTTAACAGAGACTTCTTACGAGATGAAGTATGGGGCGTAGAGGGAGAGCGTGTCAATGACAATGCTGTCAACGTCGCTATCAATAGACTGAAAAACAAAATAGACCCTCAAAATGAACGAAATTATTTTCAGCCTGTGTGGGGTGTGGGATACAAATTTAGTTAAAAATATGGAGAATAGATAAAAATTATGGAAATTATATTTTTAGGTACCTCTTCTGGTACACCAACAAAAACACGCAATGTTTCAAGCATTG